>JBJKQE010000191.1:0-41498 GCA_046705645.1 Ignavibacteriaceae bacterium
AAAAGCTTGGAAGAACCCCCGGAAGGAGTAATTTTTGTATTAACAACACCCTTTCCGAATATTTTACGCGAAACCATAAGATCAAGATGCTGGATTATAAATTTTCAACCTTTGAGTAATGATGATCTTGCAAAAATTTTAATTTCTCATTTTAATTTCGAAAAATCTTTAGCTGAAAAAATAGCTCCTTTTTCCGGCGGCTCTGTTACCAATGCCCTTAAATTATTAGAAAATGAATTCGAAGAACTTCTCGAAAAAACAATTTTAATTCTCAGATATTCTTTCGGTAAAAAATATCATTCGGCATTAAATGAATTTTCGGATTTTCTAACAGACAACGATTCCGAATTGATAAAATTACTTATAAACATGATTATTATATGGCTTAATGATGTTCAAAAATACAGATATGGAAGTGAAAATATTTATTTTCGGGATTATATGGAAACAATACAAAAATTTAATAAAAGATTTCCAAATGTTAGTATTAATCGATTGGTAACCAGGCTGGAATATTTAGGCAGTATAATCCAGAACAATATTAATTTAAATTTAATTGTATTGAATATTGTTTATGAGATTTCAATTTTAACTTTTCCTGCTTGAAAAAATTAAAGAAGAGGATAAAGAAATAATATATAATTTTTAATTTAAAAAAATATTTAGTAACATTTATTTAGAATTTTAAACGATTGCGGGGATCATATGAAAAAAGTAGTGATTACAGCCGCCAAACGAACACCAATCGGCTCATTTAACGGTTCACTTTCATCATTAAGTGCTTCTCAGCTTGGAAGTACAGCTATTAAAAGTGTTTTAAAGGATTCCAATATCGATGTCAATCTTATCGATGAAGTAATATTCGGGAATGTTTTAACTGCCGGACAGGGCCAGGCACCTGCAAGACAAGCAGCAATTTTTTCGGGTCTGCCTAATAAAACAGAATGTTTGACAATAAATAAAATGTGCGGTAGCGGATTAAAGGCAGTAATGCTTGCTCAGCAGGCTATATTATGCGATGATGCGGAAATTATTATTGCCGGCGGTCAGGAAAGTATGAGCAATACTCCTTACCTTTTAACAAATGCCAGAAATGGGTATAGATTAGGCAATGGGGAAGTAGTAGATTCGATGATTAAAGACGGATTATGGGATGTATATAATAATATTCATATGGGAAGCTGCGCGGAATCTTGCGCAAGAGATTTTCATTTAACAAGAGAACAATTGGATGAATTTGCTGTTAACTCTTATACAAAAGCTATTGAGGCGCAAAAATCGGGTAGATTTATTGACGAAATTGTTAAAGTTCCCATAAAATCTAGAACCGGCGAAACTTTTATTGAAATTGATGAAGAACCAACTAAAGTTAATTTCGAAAAAATACCGAAATTAAAACCTGTCTTTGAAAAAGACGGAGTTGTAACGGCGGCTAATGCTTCGAGTATAAATGATGGAGCAGCTGCCTTAATTGTGATGAGCGAAGATAAAGCTAAGGAATTAGGACTAAAACCATTAGTTGAGATAATTGCACAGAGTTCAGCAGCAAAAGCACCTATTGACTTTACTACCGCACCGGTTGATGCGATATCTAAAGTATTAAAAAAAGCAAACATGAAGAAGGATGAGATTGATTTATTTGAAATAAACGAAGCATTTGCCGTTGTTTCTTTAGCAGTAAATAAACTTCTTGATCTCGACACTTCTAAAATTAATGTGAATGGTGGAGCTATTGCACTTGGGCATCCAATTGGAGCAAGTGGAGCAAGAATATTAGTCACTTTAATCTATGAAATGAAAAAAAAGAATTTGCTATATGGTCTGGCATCCTTATGTATTGGCGGTGGGGAAGCATCGGCTTTAATTATTAAGAATTATACATAAAATAATATTGGATAATATATGGGAATTAAAAAAGTTTCGGTTATAGGAGGCGGTACTATGGGCAATGGTATTGTCCATGTTTTTGCCTTAAAAGACTTTGATGTTAATTTAATTGAAATAAATAATGATTTGGCAAATAAGGCATTAGCCAATATAACAAAGAATTTAGATAGACAAATTAAAAAAGAAACAATTTCAGAAGAAGAAAAAAAGAGAACTCTAGAACAAATTAATCTAATTACCGGAGTTGAAAATATTCCAAAAGATTCTGATTTAGTTATTGAAGCTATTTATGAGAATAAAGAAGCTAAACTAAAACTTTTTAATCAATTACAGCCTTTAATTAAGCCGGAATCTATATTTGCATCAAATACTTCTTCAATTTCAATAACTGAGTTATCGGCATTAAATAGGCCAGATAAATTTATTGGAATGCATTTTATGAACCCGGTACCTGTTATGAAGCTAGTTGAAATAATTAGAGGATATTCAACTTCTGATGCTACATTTAATTCTGTCAAAGAGTTAGCAAAAAAACTGGATAAAGTTCCTGTTGAGGTTTTCGATTATCCGGGATTTGTTTCCAACAGAATACTAATGCCTATGATTAATGAAGCAATTTTTGCATTGATGGAAGGAGTAGCATCCGCTGAGGATATAGATACGGTAATGAAATTAGGAATGAATCATCCCATGGGACCTTTAACTTTAGCAGATTTTATTGGGCTGGATGTTTGTTTAGCCATTATGGAAGTTCTATACAATGGATTTAACGATCCCAAATATAGGCCATGTCCGTTGTTGAAAAAGATGGTGGCAGCTAAAAAATTAGGAAGAAAAAACGGAGAAGGATTTTTTAAATATCAGTAGTGCCTTAAGAATTAGTAAATAATCATTTAGTTTTCCGGGGCAATTTAAACGGAACGTTATTTATATCATTCAACTTGGTTGAGATATACCAATTATCTCCATATTCGGAAATCTCTTTTCTGAAAGTTTTATCAAAATTAATTAATTGAATTATTCGTAAATAAAAGCTTTTAATATTGCTTCTAACAATAGTATAACTAACTACTAAATTTGTTACGCTGTCTGGCCCATAATATATTCCGCATACATTTATTAAATTATCTTGCTCATGATTATGAAATATTCCGTCTACATTTAATAAAAGAGCTGGATTTCCTTCTATAGTGTTGTAATAGTTCTTCCTGAATTCTAATATTTTATTTCTAATATTTTCATATTGTATAAGATATTCACGGACCTTCGATATGTTTTTATAACGATAAAGACCACTTATTAATGAGCTGTTGACTCCGATATCGCAGCTATCTCCGTATATAACTTTTACCGAATCAAGCATTGATAATCCGGCTTTAAGATATTTATTTTGAGAGAAGATTTGAGTGGTTATAATTAAAGTAAGAAAAAGGAATGCGGATATTTTCATACTAAAAATTTAATTAAAATAGATCTGTCCGATAATGTATATTATGTAAACTAACGATTCTTTTCTTCTAGCCAATACTATTCAATTTCAAAATAATGAAAATTATAACCAATATAAAAATAATCCATATTAATGGGCTACGTTTTTTCTTTTTTAATTTTAATTGTTTTGAAAATCCTAACTTCTTTTTTTTCTTTTCTTTCTCATCAAATTCCGGTTTATAAAATCTCGGAGTATAATCAAATACACGATGTAACGGCCGTTTCATTAACATAAAATTTCTTCTCCTTTTAATTCTCAAAAATTGCAGACACAAACAAATCCGGATCAAAATTCTGTAAATCGTCTATTCCTTCGCCAACACCAATATATTTAACTGGAATTTTCTGCTTAGAACAAATCTGAAATATAACACCGCCTTTGGCAGTACCATCTAATTTTGTAATAACAAGACCGCTTATATCAATTACCTTTGAAAATTCATCGGCTTGAATTAATGCATTCTGACCTGTATTACCATCAATAACCAATAAAGTTTCATTGGGAGCATGAGGTAATAATTTTTGAATAACTCGCTTAATTTTGTTTAATTCATCCATTAAATGTGATTTATTATGCAAACGTCCGGCGGTATCAATTAAAACGACATCATACTTGTCATTCACAGCAGTACTAACTGCCTCATAAGCTACTGAGGAAGGATCAGAGCCTTTTGATTTCTGAATTATTTCAACATTAGCTCTTTTAGCCCAAATTTCAAGCTGTTCATTTGCAGCTGCTCTGAATGTATCAGCGGCTCCTACTATTACCTTTAAACCTGCCTTTTTATAATTATGAGCAAGCTTGCCGATGGTTGTTGTCTTCCCTGCTCCGTTAATTCCGACAATTAGAATAACATAAGGTTTAAACTTATCAATTCCATTGTCATTCTTATTATTATGATCTACAATTAATGTCGAAGATAATTCATCTTTTACTGTTTGTATAATATTAAGGTTTGAGCGATCTTTTTCACTCTTGAGCTTAATTCTTGCATTTTCAATTATTTTTTCCGAAGTATCATATCCGATGTCAGATGTAATTAGTATCTCTTCTATTTCATCCAACGTCTTATCATCCAAAACAGCTTTTCCGCTTATAGCTTCGTTTATTTTATTTACGATTTTATTTCTTGTTTTAGCCAGACCGGATTTTAGTCGATCAAAATTTAAATTATTAAGTATTCCCATATTCCTTTTGAATTAAAAATTCTTTAGCCCTTATCGCATAACCAATTAACGAACTAATCATAAGAACTATGCTTAAATAATAAAATATAATGAAAATCATACTCTCTTGATTTATATAAAAAAGTATCAATAATATTACAATACTAATAATAATAACCGTTATTTTCCCCAGCATATTTGAAGGCAGGACCCTCCCTATTTTACGGGAGATGATTGTTCCGCCTAGAAAAATAAGTAAGTCACGTGAGATAATCATTATAAAATAATATGGTTTAATATAACCATTTAAAAATAATTTAAATACAATCATTCCCACAACAACTTTATCAGCTAAGGGATCAATAATTTTTCCAAACTCTGTTACTTCGTCAAATTTTCTGGCAAGAAACCCGTCTAATATGTCTGTTGCGGCTGCAGTTATACATAATCCGATAGTTATATATCTTATTTGACCGTCTTGCAGATTATCTATTAAAAACCAAAAAGGGATTGCTAAAAACAAGCGAATTAGACTTAGAATATTGGATTTAGTATTTATTTCTCTGAAATTTATAATCATTTAATAACTGCAAATTTTCCAAGTTTATTTCCAATTTCATTATTCGAATTATCTAATTGAACAACTCTAAAAATGTAGATACCGGTATTGAGTTCATTTCCGTTTTCATCTTTCAAGTTATAATCAACACCACCGATACCGTTATTTTCTTCAATCTCACCCATCTTTTTACCGTTTAAATTAAAAATGGTAATTTTTGCATGTGCCGGCAAATTTGCAAAAGTAATTTTACCTGATCCATCTAAAATTCTCGATGGATTGGGATAAACATAAACATCGGAAAGATTATTTGCAAAACTGGAAAGGACAACATAACTCCCTGCCCCGGAATTTATAATTAAGCTTCCAGTCTCTATCGACGACTTAACATTTATTATATGCAAAGTATATTCCTTTCCGATCGAACCTACCGGCCTTTGTCCGTTTAAATTAAGATAAATTGTTTTACCATCTTTATTATCAATTTGGACAGATGTAACCTTATTAAACGGAGAGAAAGTATAATTGGCCGTATCTTCTGCAGAAGCCGGATCTACATCCTGATTAAATACCAGCTTAATTTTATACGGATTAAGTATTTCGTGTGATGTAACAAAAAAGAATTTATTTACAGAAGCAGTACTATCTACAATGAACAATATAGTATCGGATTTAATCGGAGAACCATAATAATCATTTAAATTTTTTATGACTAGTTTATTCTCCCCCACCGGTAAATTACTTATAAAATTAAGCAAATAAGAATATTGACTTGAAGCCGCAATAGAATTCGGAAATCCAAATCCCGTTACTTCAAAAGAATGAAGATTTTCAATTTTGGTATCAATCATTTGAGTAAATGTAATTCTAATAGAATTTGTAGTACCGTTTGTTATACTTGCAACTTTTGCCGGAACGTGCGAGTAAATTTGAATTAGCTGACTCAAATTTGATAATGGGTAGAGTTTGGTGTTATCATCTGCTTTTACACCATAATAATATCCAGTATTATTTGATACTTTATTATCGGAATAAAAACTATTGGAAGTCGAATCTATTAAAACTAAATTATTTTGATTAAGACCCCGATAGATGTAATATTGATTTCCATTGCCTGTCCAGTCCAAGTAAATTGAAGTTGAATCTACGCTGTAACCGGATAAATTATAAGGTGTGCTTGCATGATTTGAAACAGCATATTCATAAAAGTCAATTCCATTATTTGTTGGGAATGCAACATCATTTATACCGTCTTTATTTAAATCTCCTATGAAAATTGAATTGGAATTAATATTTTCTTTATATGAGATTATAGTGTTTTTCCCGTTATCATACTTAAATATATACGAATAAGGAAAATCAAAAAGTACCAAATCATCAACACCGTTATTTTCTATGTCAGCAAAACGAATGCTATTTTCGGCGCTTTGAAATTGTGAATTGAATTCCGTAGTCGGATCAATAAATGCTTGGTCGTAAATAATATTCAGTGAATCTGAAATAAAATTGAATATGATTAGACGATAATAAGGAGCAATGTCGATATTGGAATATGAATGAAGAAGAACAGCCATATCCTTTGATCCTTTACCTGTATAATCTCCCTCAGTAAGATACGCCGATGATCCCATAAATCTTGTTGAAATAACTTTATCTTTTTGAAATTGTCCCGGCCCATTAATTTTATAACTAAAGATATCTCCGTCTTCATCAACCATCCAGATTTCTTTTTTACCGTCACCGTTCATATCCGTAACTACCGCATTTGGGAAATCAAGAACATTATTCCCGTCACCGGATTTAGTGAAATTAACTAATCTTATCGGATTAGATAAACTTAAATCCGAATTTACATTCCAAACAGTTATAGATGTATCGCTATCTATATCCAAAATTTCTTTTTCATTATTGTCATACAGATCTTTAGCTGCTATCGGCCAAAATGTATTTGATGTATCTGAAAATTTTTGAATTAAATTCGTAGAGTATTGATTATCTTGTTCATAAATAAATCCGTCATAAACAAAATAAGCCAGTATATCATTTTTGCCGTTGTTATTAAAGTCCCCAAAATCTTTTACAATTTTATTTTGAAGAGAGTCTATTTTAACAAAATTGCTGCCCGATAGTTTATATATATACGATACTTTAGGATTGCTTAATGGCCTCAATACCACTTCATTTGAGTCATTAGAAGTGAGATCAATAGGGTTTTTATAAATCTCACCTGCGGGTAAAGAGAATGACTGTTTTGATTCGTAAGCAGGATTAAATGAAAAATTAGTATTTAATAAAAAATAAGAATTGTTATTTTTTATTATAGATTTTAACCCGGCGATGTTGTCAGCTTCGAAATAAACGTCATAAGAGGAATTGTTTTCTATTAAATTAGTCGGAATAAATCCGTAATGAATATTTTTAACAGATTGAATATTTGTTGCAAATCCGTCAAGTGTAATAAAATTAAAATTAGTTGTTCCTGTCTTTCGATAAAACATTTTAACCACAGACGGCTGATTAGTATAACCGGACGCTAAAATTGTCCGCTTTTGTCCATAAAAAGCAGGCCCTATAAAAACTAAATCGAATTTTGGAGGAGATCTAAGTACATAAAAGTTAACTCTCTCTTCCATAGTTCTCCCGTTGCTAAGATTAACCAGAATTCTCAAACAATATACCGAATCCGGAAAACTGGAAATGTTCAGAGAGTAAATCTTTTTATTATCGAATTGATATTCCTGGTTTTCCAATAAAGTGGTCCAATTTGTCGGATTGAGCCCTGTTCCTTCAAAAAGACTAAAATTTTGGAAATATGCCGATAGAATAGTTGCAGAGATAGAAATAGAATCAGAATTAGTAGCATAATCTTGTTCCGGGCTATTGAATTTAATTATTGATGGCGCCAGAACGCTTAATGCTCTATATAAATTCAACCGGCCGGCACCGCTTCTAATATCCCAGCCCGGTTCTTCAATATCATCGGCAGTGGATTTTAGAATTTGTTTAACTTCTTCATTTGTAAAATGCCCTAATGACAAAATTAAACCGGCTGCGGCAGACACAAAAGGAGCAGATGCCGAAGTGCCGCTGACCGTAGCGTAACCGCCTCCGAGAGCTGTAGTTAAAATGTCGGTTCCCGGAGCCACTAAATCTATGGTAGAGCCATAATTGGAACTTGGTGCTACATAATCATCTATTGTTGAATTTCCTACACAAATTACTTCGGAATATCCTGAAGGATAATGCGGTTCGTCCGATCCGTCATTTCCGGAACTTGCCACTAAAACAACGCCTTTGTCATATGCATATCGAATAACATCTCTAAGTACGTATGAAAATTGGGTATCACCGAAACTCATATTTATAACTTTAACACCCATTTTAACTGCATACAATATTGCTGCGGCCACATCATCTTCTTCTCCATATCCCGATGGATCAAATGCTCTAAGATTCAAGATTTTGATTTTAGGGGCTACTCCGGCTATTCCAATTTCGTTATTAGTCTCTGCAGCCAGTATTCCCGCAATATATGTTCCGTGACCATTTTCATCCATCGGATTGTTATCCCATCCAAGGTAATCTCCGCTGCTTGAGTCGAACGGAAAACCTCTTCTGTCTGTAAAATCCCATCCCATATAATCATCAATAAAACCATTACCGTCATCATCTATTCCGTTAGATCTCTTATCATTACCATGAGAATCAGTACCGGTTTCACCCGGATTTATATATATTTTATTTTTAAGATCCGGATGAAGGTAAACTATTCCTGTATCAATTAAACCGATTAGAACTGAATCAGATCCTTGAGTGATATTCCATGCATTGAAAGCTTGAATTTTTTTTAACGCCCATTGTTGATCTACTAAACTGTCGTTTGGGGTATAATCAATTTTATATATGTTGGAAGTTTGCACATAAGCTATTGACGGATCAATTTTAGCCTGGTTAATGAAGTTTTGAGCGGATGCACTGTCGCTAAAAGTTATTTTTAAAATTCTTGACAGATCAGGAACATCTTTTCCCAAATCTCTTGCAAAATAACCGGCGGTCACACTTGTTTTATTCAAAGCTCCTACAGCCGCAGAAGATAAAAAATTTTTACTTTGAATTTTTTCATCAATCGAAGATCTGGGAATAGTATTATTATATTTTACGAAAACAGTTACTTGTGAAAAAGAAGTTATGCCTAAAAAGAAAAAGAAACTGAAAGCAAAAAATGCTTTATATCTCATAGATTTCCTTTTTGAAGCTAACATCTACTTCGGTCGGATAATTGCCGGAAAAACAAGCGGTACAGAAGTTAGTAGAGTTTGCTTCTGAGATAGCCTCAAGCATTTCATCAATCGTAAGGTACTCCAGGCTATCGACACCTAGATATTTTTCTATTTCTTTTACATCGCCATTCATCTGGTTTGCTATTAACTCATCTTTACTCGGAAAATCCATTCCATAATAACATGGATGCATAATAGGGGCAGATGAAATCCTTACATGAATAGCTTTAGGTTTGGCTTCCTTAATTAAATTTACTAATTGTTTGGAAGTTGTGCCTCTAACAATCGAATCATCTACAATTACGACTGTTCTACCTTCCAGGACACCTTTAACAATATTAAATTTAATTCTTACGCCAATTTTTCTTTTTTCCTGTCCCGGCTGAATAAATGTACGGCCGATATAATGGCTTCGAATTAAACCGATTTCCAGTTTAGATTTGATCCCCTGCTTCTCCAGTTGTGTTTGATAACCCAAAGCTGTTGTATTTGAACTGTCCGGAACGCTTATTACAATTACTTTTTGATCATCTTTATCTTTAACAGGATATTTTTTAGCCAAGATTTTACCTAATCTTCTCCGCATTTTATCCACATTATGACCGAATATAAAACTGTCAGGACGTGAGAAATAAATATATTCAAAAATACAATGTTTTTGTTCCGGCAATAAATCATTTTTAATTTTTAGTGATTTTATATGTTCTACTTCTTTTACGTCGTCATCGATAACAACAATTTCTCCAGGTTCTACTTCCCTAATAAACTTTGCGGATATAATATCAAAGGCACAGGTTTCGGATGCAATTACAAAAGTTCCGTTCACTTTACCTATTGATAAAGGACGAAATCCTAATGGATCACGTGCGGCAATTAACTTATCATCAGTTAAGATGGTTAAAGAAAAAGCACCTTCCAATTTTGCAAGTGCTTCTTTTATTTGTTCCATTTGCTCATTTAATCTGCTTCTGGCAATCAGGTGTAAGATAACTTCAGTGTCGCTAGTTGTCTGGAATATAGCTCCTTCATTAACTAATTCTTCCCTAAGCTGTTTTGCATTTGTTAAATTACCATTATGTGCAACGGCAATATTTCCCATCCTGTAGTGGACCACAAATGGCTGTATATTATTTAATGAATTCGAAGAACCTGTCGTAGAATACCTGTTATGCCCTATGGCAGAAGAACCGACTAAAACATTTTTAAATACTTTTGAATCGGCAAAAACCTCTGAAACTAGTCCTTCCCCTTTGTAGATATTAAATTTTGCTTTATTTTCTTTATTATAATCTCTCGTTACAATTCCGCTTGCTTCCTGTCCCCTATGCTGTAATGCGTGAAGTCCGTAATAAGTATTAATTGCCGCATCAACTGTACCGAATATTCCGAAAATTCCGCAATGACACTTTGGTTTATCTGATATTATTTCCATTAACTTCTTTTTCTCTTTAAAAATAAAATCAAAATTAAGAATAAAATTAAAGTTATAAAATAGGAGTGGGGTTAAAAAGTAAAAAGGTACATTTTAACGCACAAATAAATTTGGAATCATTTTTATAAGGAATGAAGAAAAATAGTTAATATCTAAATAAATATTTTGGATTTTGGATTCTATTAAAAAAGGTGCAATAAAGCACCTTTCTAGTCGGAACGGTGGGATTTGAACCCACGACCACCTGAACCCCATTCAGGTACGCTACCGGGCTGCGCCACGTTCCGTTTTATTATAATTTTGTTACTAAAATTTCTAAAATACTTTTGATTTCTTCAAGGTCTTTTTTTAATGACGGTTTGTCTTTTTTGGAATCTGATATAATTGTTAAAGAATTGTCTCCTAGACCTTCATTTCCAATTTGCTGTGCAGCATCGTCTGGTGAATAATTTTCCAAAATTTTTTTTGCGCCTTCAATAGTATATTTTTTTTCTCTTAATAGACTTTTTATTAGTAAAATTAACTTTATATCTTTGTTTGTATAAATCCGGTTTCCTGCCCTATTCTTCTGCGGTTTAAGTTCTTCAAATTCAGTCTCCCAATATCTTAAAACATACTGTTCTACTTCAGTTATTTTACTTACTTCACTAATCGAATAATATAATTTCTTTATTGAAAGATTTTTCATTTTCCCTCAGAAATAATTTGAAAGAAAAATAACTAATCATCTCATTAATATCAATATCAAGGCTATGAAATAATTAATAGGTTTAAATAAAGTTTATAATTCATTTTCTTTAATAATAATATCTACCAATTCGCTAATGTCGTTTAACTCATAATCAGCGTTATGCTGTATAGTATTGAAAGTATCACCATATCTGGCGAATGCTGTTTTCATACCTACATTTGCTGCTCCCACAATGTCTCTCTCTGCCCAATCTCCAAGCATAAGAGTTTGAGAAGCTTCAACTTCCATTTTTCTCAAAATCATTAAAAAAGGAGCTGAATTCGGCTTTCTTTCGCCTGTATCCTCAAATGTTACTACAGTATCGAAAATATGATGAAAATTAAGATATGCTAATCTTAACCAGGCTTCCTTTCCGGGAGCATCCGATAAGATGCCCATTTTTATTCCCATTTTCATTAATTTATGAAGGGTTGGATAAACGTGTGGATATGGAATTAAAGAGGCTTCTCTAGCACGTCTATATGCTACGATTCCGGCAGATAGGATTTTATAATCAACTTTTTGAAGAACTCTCTGCAAAAATACATCAAAAACCTGCTGGTATTCTATTCCCTGTTCTTTATAAATCTCATCTATGATTCGATTAGCTTCTTCTGATGTTATTTTTAAACCTGCATCAATCATAGCAGGAATAGCTTCTTCAATTGACCGACGTTTCATTTTCATGAAGTCGACTAATGTATTATCAAGATCAAATATAACAGCTTTAATCAAAATACTATTTCCTTTTTTCTGTTATGATTTTTTTTAATAAAAAGATTCCAGCAATATAACTATTATCTTTAAATCCGGAGATATAACCATTGCAGGCACCGGCAGTTATTAAATTTTGTCTAAAACTATCTCTATTAACAAGATGAGATAAATGAACTTCTACTTTAGGAAGACTACAATCTGTTAAAGCATCTCTAATTGCAACTGAAGTATGTGCATAACCTCCAGGATTTATAATAAGTCCGTCATATTTTGCAGATGCTTTTTGAATTTCTTCAATAATTGCACCTTCTAGATTTGATTGAAAAAAAGTAAATTCTATATCAGGAAATTCTGTTTTAATTAGATTTTCAATTTTTTCTAAGGTTAGATTACCGTAATACTGTTTATCACGTGCTCCCAAGTAGTTCAAATTAGGTCCATTAATAATAAGTATTTTCATTTTGATTCCGCCATTTCATCGATAATTTCTCTTAATCTTGGCGTAAGATAAATTTGATCGATACCGAGTTCCTTTAACGCCATTGAAAGTATCATTACTTTTCGCTGAAGATTTGCCATTTTGTTTATTACGATTACTTTACTTTCTTTTAAAATACAATAACCTCCTTTAAAATCTCCCTTTTCAAACCTTACTTCTGCTCCCAATTGAGAAGCTAAAGATTTTAAGTCTTGAATTATTTCTTCGAATTCCTTTTCCTTAATTTTCATAAGAAATTTTTTCTTTTAGCTTAAATGGTCTAAATAAGATCAAAAAGATAATTGCAAAATAACAAAGCACTTCAACAATCGGAAAGCTTCCAAGTATTTTAAATCTTTCAATATATAGGTTTAAAACCTGATTGGCGTTGAAACCTGCTGAAAAAACAATTGTAATTATTTTATAATCAATTGTGATTAAATATAATTCAAACGGAAAAGTAACAAAAATTATTACCGTTATTATAAATAACCATCCGTTTTGCTTTAAGCTTATTTTAGATGATATTAGGAATATTAAAAATGTAATTATAAATAAAATATATAATGATACTTCAAGCAGAATTTCTCCATTTAATGCCGTAAGAATACCCGATAAATTGAGATTCGTAATATATGGTTTTAAGTTATAATAATTTCCTTGAAATAATTGATAGGCGACAGTTAATCTTGTAATATAACTTCCTAACCACAATAGGCCGGTTGTAAAACAAATGAATAAAAATAATTTGGAAAATTTATTAATGGATTCCATAAATGTCATTTAAATTATAGATTAAAAATATAAAAAAATTATGATTATTGCTTCAATTGATATCGGTACAAACACCATTTTGCTTCTAATTGCTGAAGTAGATTTACAAACTTTAACAATTAAATCGGTTCTAAATCTTCAAAGAATTCCGAGAATCGGAGAGGGTTTGAATCCCGGGCAGCTTATTATGCAAAATAAAATTGAAAAATTATTTTCCATCCTAATTGAATATAATCAAATCATTGCTCAATATAATTGTAAATTAGTTTTAGTAAATGCAACAAATGCATTTCGAATTGCTTCTAATGGTACCTTAATTGTGCAAGATATTAAAAATAAATTTAATTTGAATGTTAATATTGTTCCAGGAAAAGAGGAAGCTAGACTATCATATTTAGGTGCAACTAGTAGTTGCAATATTTCATCAAAAATTTTAGTAATCGATATAGGCGGCGGAAGTACTGAATTAATTTATGGTAAAAAGGATAAAATCAGTTTTATCCAAAGCTACCCCGTTGGAGTAGTCTGCGGAACAGAAAGGTATTTCAAAAATAATCCTCCTTCTAGTACCGAAAGAATGGTTTTTACCAAATTCATCAAGCAAGAATTAATGGAAATTACTCTTAAAGACATTCAACCGGACAAAGTAATTGCCATAGCGGGAACACCAACAACATTGGCATGCATTAACCAAAGTCTAAATGAATATAATGAAGACCTAATCGAGGGGACTAAGTTAAAACGTTATGATATCGGAAAAATCATTGAAATATTAAGTATGCTATCCTCCCAAGAAATAAAACAAAAATATAAAAGTATCGTAAATGGAAGAGAAGACGTGTTATTGGCCGGCAGCCAGATATTATTTTCTATTATGGATTTATTAAACTTAGATGAAGTTATTGTCAGTACGAAGGGTATTCGTTATGGTGCTATAGAAGATTACCTCATAAAAAATTTTAAGGGTTCAAATTTTGGAGAATAGTATCCTTAACTTTATTTTGAGGAAGTTGTTCAGGATAATCTAAACTATAGTGCAGTCCGCGGCTTTCCTTTCTTAATTTAGCCGATTTAATAATCATATGTGCGCAAGCTGCTATGTTGCGCAATTCCAATATATCTTCAAAAACTTTGGTTCTTTTATATAATTCTTCAGCTTCTAAAAATATATTGTGAATTCTTCTTGATGCCCTTTCCAATCGAAGGTTTGAGCGGACTATGCCGACGTAATCCCACATTATTTGTTTAATTTCTTTTATGCTATGTGAAATTAAAATCTTCTCATCTGAAGATAAAGCACCCGAATCATCCCAATCGGGAATAACAGGAATTTTACCTTTATTATTCTTGAAGTAGCTTTTAATATCTACGGATGCACGATGCGAAAATACAACTGCTTCGAGTAAAGAATTACTAGCTAATCTGTTTGCTCCATGTACGCCGGTCATGCTAACTTCACCGCAAGCATATAATCCGCGTAAAGATGTTCTTGCAAACTGATCAACGACAATACCGCCGCATGCATAATGTGCAGCGGGAACAACCGGAATAAAATCACTCGTAATATCAATTCCGTTTTTAAGACAATTTTTATAAATATTCGGGAAATGATCTAAAATGTCGGCTTTTTCCCGATGAGTTATATCAAGATAAACAAATTCATTTCCCCTCCTTTTCAATTCATTATCTATAGCACGAGCAACTATATCGCGAGGGGCTAATTCCTTCCTGCTGTCATATTTATCCATGAATTCATTTCCGTCTTTCGTCCTTAAAATGCCTCCGAAACCTCTTACAGCCTCAGAGATAAGAAAAGAAATTTTATTAGAATTATTATTGCCGGATATATAAAAACTTGTAGGATGAAATTGAACAAATTCCATATTTCCTAATTTAGCTCCGGCTCTATAAGCCATTGCAAAACCGTCTCCCGTAGCAATAGCCGGATTAGTAGTATGTAAATAGACCTGTCCTAATCCTCCTGTAGCTAAAACTGTAACACGGGAAGAAATCTTATTCACTACATTTTTATCACAATCCAAAACATATGCACCCCAGCAGTTTCTGTTTTTTAACGGTTCATTTATTAGCTGCTTAACATTATGTTCGGTAATCAAATCGATTGCTAAAGAATTCTCTAAAATTTTTATATTTTTACTTAAAGCAACTTTTTCGATTAATGCTCTTTCTACTTCCTTCCCTGTTAAATCTTTAGCATGCACAATTCTGGCCATAGAATGTCCGCCTTCTTTAGCTAGATCCAGTTTCCCGTTTTTAGTTGTAAATTCTGTCCCTATTTTTATTAAATCATTTATTCTGTCCGGTCCTTCTTTAACCAATATTTCGACCGTTTCTTTCTTACATAATCCTGCACCGGCAATTAAAGTATCCTCAATATGTTTTTCAAATGAATCCTTGGGATCAATTACTGACGCAATTCCGCCTTGCGCATAATTCGTGTTTGACTCATATTTTTCTTTTTTTGTTACTATAATAACATCAGCAAATTCGGAAATTCGAATAGCGGCAAACAATCCCGCAATTCCGCTGCCGATTATCAGGACATCAGTATTGAATTCCATTATTTATTATTTTTAGTTTTTAAAATCTCGTGTAAATTAAATAGGAAAAAGTCGATGTCGCTTTTAGAGGAAATAAGAGGCGGCAAAATTCTAATAACATTTTTATTTGTACAGTTAACCAATACTTTTCTTTCTCTCATATTTTTTACAATATCCGAACATTCATAACGAAGTTCAATTCCAATCATAAAACCTTTACCTCTGACGTCTTTTATATCACCGGGAAACATTTTCTTAATTTCCAATAATTGACTTAAAAAATAATTACCTAAATCTGCTACTATGTTCATTAAGCCATACTCGAAAACTTCTTCCAAAACTACTTTTCCTGCTGCGCAGCTTACCGGATTTCCACCAAAAGTAGTTCCGTGGTTCCCAATATCAAAAACATCGGAAATTTCAGATGAAACCAGGAATGCACCGAGCGGCAAACCTCCGCCTATAGCTTTAGCGACAACGACAATGTCGGGAGTTAAATTAAAATGATTATAGGCGAATGGCTTTCCTGTCCTGCCGATTCCGCTCTGTATTTCATCCGCAATAATTAAAAAATTATATTTAGCTTTAAGCTCAATTATTTTTGAAATAAATTTCTGAGAAACTAAATTAATCCCGCCTTCTCCCTGAATTAATTCCAAAAATATTGCGGCTGTATCATTCCCTATCTTTTCTTCCAAATCAACAACATCATTAAATTTTATATGAGATATATTTGGCAGCAGTGGTTCAAAACCGGATTTATATTTTTGCCTGCCGGTTAACGACATAGCGCCGTACGTTCTTCCATGGAATGAATCAGTTAAAGCAAATATCTTCCCATCTGCTCCGAATTTTTTCCTAATTAATTTTAGTGCTCCTTCAATTGATTCAGTCCCGCTGTTTGTTAAAAATGCTTTCGACATTTTTGAATATTTTAATAAAAGTTCCGTAAATCCTATTTGAATATCGGTTAAATAATTATTAGATAAATGAGCGAATTTTGATATTTGTTCGGTAACAACTTTTACTATTCTAGGGTGAGCATACCCAAGTGCATTAACGGCTAAACCTGAGAAAAAATCAAGGTATCTATTTCCTTCTTTATCAAGCAAATGAACGCCTTTCCCGTATTCTATATCCAATGGAATGCGATTGTAAGTATGCAAGAATAATTCTCTATCTTTTTGTAATAAATTGGTGTCCATATTAGTATATAATTTTATCTGAATAAATAAATTGAATTAAGGTACAATGTGAAATATACAGAAGCGTTAAATATTATTCCTGCAATAATGGAATATAAAATATTTTTCGATTGTGTATAAACAGCATTTATACCAAGCACAATTCCCCAGATAATAACAATACCTTCAAAAGTTAAAAAGATATAGGCGAGAAATGTAGCAACTGTAAAAGGTGATGGGTTATTTGAAAATAGGCTGTTGCCGAAGACGGTGAGTTCAACTGTAAATAATAAAATTAGAGCAAATAAATGAGGTATCAATGAATATATTAGAATTGATAAATTATCTCTGAATCTTGTTGCTAACTTAAAAAATTTATTTAATAAGGATAGTATCAATACGATAACAAACATCATTACAAGTAATGAGGCAAAAACCGCTAAAAATTTAGTGAAAAAACTTCCGAAATTTGGTTCCTTTTTAAAAATAACAAGTGAAATAAACATAGCATCGATGAAAAACTTAATTGAACTAAAAAGGAAAATCGAGAACACAAAATTTTTATGTTCGGATTGAATAACTATACTAAACCCCTTCTGCGGAGCATAAAGTAATAATCCTATAACATTCCATAAATCAACATTAAAAATTCTGGCCCTTAAATACGAGTTGCAGTTCTTGCAGATCAATGCATAGAAAGGATTTTCATGACGGCAATTTTTACAAACTAAAACATTATTCATTAGAATTTAATTCTCATATTTAACATTGGTGTCCTTGTAAAAGAATTTTCCTGTACTGTAAAATCAAATAGCTCAGCATCAACATAGGCATCAACAAGATTAAGCACATAAGTTAAACCTATATAAATTGCAAAGAGATCTCTTTGGTCCTGATAAAATGCTTTATAATCTAAATATCTGGAATCGTTCGTTTGCACGTAATAATTTTGTGCCTGCTTATATAAATTATTGCTCTGAATCCATTCGTAAACAAGCCACCCTCCTATTCCCCAGATGACTGGAGCCTCAAAGTAGGATTTGCAATATATTTGGCCCCAGCCAGGTAATATTGCACTTCTTAATACGGATCCCCAAGGTGACTTATGCATAACAAAAACCGTATCCTCCGAAGGATTAGTTTTACTGTTAAGAGAATCTTGCTGTGAATAACAAACCTGTACCAGCAAAAAAAATACAAATACAATTTTAACTATATGATTTGTCAATGATTTCAAATAGCTCAAATAAGCGTTCTAATTCATCGTTTGAATAAAATTCAATAATTATTTCGCCGGTTCCGTCTTGCTTTTGTTTACATTGAACTTTAGTACCGAATATTTTTCTTAATTTATCTTCAATATCTTTTTGGTTCGCGGTAAATGTATTTACCTTAGGTGTAAAAGAAACAGACCGCTTTATATTATTCGGCGATTTAAGAAGCTTTTTAACCAGTTGTTCTACCTTACGTACTGATAAATTTCCTTCAATAATTTTATTTAGTGCTTCCAACTGCAGGTTTTCCGTGGGTAGATTTATTAATGCGCGCGCATGGCCGGAAGAAATATCTTCTTTTATTAAACTTTCCTGAATTTGCCTAGGCAGCTTGAGTAATCTAATCGAGTTAGCAACAGTAGACCTGTCTTTTCCTACCTTATCGGCTATTTCCTCCTGGGTTAACCGGCATTCTTCCATAAGCCTTTTATAAGCCAGTCCGACTTCAATTGGATTCAGTTTCTCTCTTTGAATGTTTTCTATCAAAGCCATCGCAAGCATGGCCTCATCAGTGTCTACCTTTATTATGTAAGCAGGAATTTCTTTGTATCCTATTTCGCGGCATGCTTTTAATCTTCTTTCTCCGGAAATTAATTCATATCGTTCTTCTACTCTTCGAACTGTTATAGGCTGAATTAATCCATTTGATAGAATTGATTTTTTCAATTCTTCAAAAGCTTCCGGGTCAAAATGCATTCTTGGCTGAAATGGATTTGGAGATATTAGTTCAACAGGAATTTTGGCAAGAATATCAAATTGTTTCCCATCGTCTCGCTTTATTTCGGCAACATTTATTGCCTCGCTTGCGGTTTGATAGTTTCTTTGGTTGATTAAAGCATCAAGACCTCTACCAAGCCCTGTTTTTAATTTGCTCATATTTAATTAGTTTTAATTTCAGTTGAATTTCTTTCCAACAGTTCGGAAGCCAAAGCTATATAATTTTGTGAACCGGTTGAAATGGCATCGTATAATATTACAGGTTTGCCGTAGCTCGGAGCTTCCGATATTCTAACATTCCTATGAATAATTGTTTTAAAAACTTTATCTCCAAAATATTTTTTTACCTCTTCCGCAACTTGCTGCGAAAGCCTTAATCTTACATCGAACATTGTAAGCAAAACGCCTTCAATTGTTAGATTTTTATTGAAATGTTGTTTTACTATGTTGATCGTATTTAATAATTGTCCTAAACCTTCAAGAGCAAAATATTCACATTGAACCGGGATCAATACAGAATCGGATGCAGATAAAGAATTTAAAGTAAGTAATCCAAGCGAAGGAGGACAATCTAAAATTACATAATCATATTTTTCTTTTATTTTTAGAATTGATTCTCCGAGAAGCCTTTCTCGGTTAGGCATGTCAACCATTTCAATTTCAGCACCGACTAAATTTATATTAGACGGCAAAATATCCAGAAACGGCATATAACTGTTTATGATTACATTTTCTATCTCGTTCGCTCCAATAAGTACTTCATATACAGAAGGAGCATGATTTGTCACGCTCAATCCTGAGGAAGAATTTGATTGAGGATCAATATCTATAAGTAATGTTTTCTTTTCGGCTGCAGCCAGGGAAGAAGATAAATTAATTGCGGTTGTAGTCTTTCCTACTCCGCCTTTCTGGTTTGCTATGGAAATAACTTTTGCCATTAATTAAATACTAATATATTGGGAAATTTCATCACTACTATGATTAGTTATAAAAGACTTTATTAAAATAATTATTATTACTCTTTTTTCATAAAATTATCAATAAATATTTTTTATAAAAAATAAATTAAGATTATTACTTAATATAACTAAAGAGTTATTTCCTCTCCGAATTTCAGCACTCTGCATTTTTTACCTATCTCTTCTACCCTTTTCTTAAATTCTTCGGGATCTACTTTAATTACGGGAAATGTATCATAATGTATTGGAATTGCTAATTTTGGATTAACTAGCTCAACAGCTTTCACAGCATCGGTAATTCCCATTGTAAAATTATCTCCGATCGGCAATAACATATAATCAATAGGATTCATTTCGCCGATCAGCTTCATATCATAAAACAATCCCGTATCTCCCGTGTGGTAAATATTTTTCCCGTTAATTGAAAGAATAACTCCCGCCGGTTCTCCGGCATATTGATTATCAGGTGTTTGTGAACCGTGATGCGCGATTGTAAGTTTTACTCTTCCGAAATCAAAATTATATCCTCCGCCGATGTGCATATTATGTGCATTAAATCCTTTAGCAGCACAATAATTCGCTAATTCGTTAACACAAATAAATGTTGAATTGCATCTCTTGGCAATTTTAAATGCATCTCCTATATGATCTCCGTGTGCATGGGTTAAAATAATATAATCGGCATTTACACTATCCGATTTTACCGGCGAGTTGGGATTATCATCAAGAAAAGGATCGATTAAAATCACTTTCCCGTTTTCCGCCGTTACTTGAAATGCAGAATGAGAAAAATATTTTAATTTCATAACAACCTCCTGATTAAGATAACATTTTATTAAATTCTTTTACTTCTCTACTATGAATAAATTCAACCAATCTAAGAACCAATTCTTCATGCAGAATAGACTTTTTTTCTTCAATTTTATTTATAAATGAATCTATTACTTTTACTTCTTCATTAGCCTGAATTGAATTTATGTTTTCGATTAATACATCCAAATCTCTTTTATTCCCGGTTAAATCTTGAAGTTGCGAAATCTTTTTGTAAAATACTAAAAATATTTTCTTATCAAAACAGCAGAAGAAGATCTCCATGTTGTAGCGCAATCTTCTTAAAGATATTCTTATCTCATGAAGATTTTCGATCGTTTCGTCTTTCAAAAAAAATCTTATTGAAGATTGCAGAGACTTTAATCTTTGTTTAAGGATAATTTTACCTGAATTGACGAACGATGATTTTTCCTTAAGACCTTTTATTTCCCATTTTTTATTCTTTGCCATATTTTCAGATAAATAAAACTTTTAAAAATCCGTTTATTGTCCTGATAGAATTCATTTTGCTTTTCTCATTCCCGTAAATTGTAGGTATATCAATAAAGCCAATCTTGTAGCTTTTTCTGGAAGCTTTAACTAAAATTTCGCTTTCAGCTTCATAGCCGTTAAAAGAAGGTAAAATATTTTTTAAGATATCCGTTTTAAATCCTCTGAAACCGCACTGGGTATCAATCAGTTTAGTATTGGTTTTAAGACTCAGCAGAAACGAAGTCAGCTTATTGCTGGCAATTCTCTGCAGCGGCATAGACCTAGTATCTGTTAATCGATTACCGATGACAATATCGTAATAAGCAAGATTAGAAACCAATTTAGGTATTAATTCCGGAGGATGCTGAAAGTCCGCATCAAGAGTTATCGTGTAACTGCTATTTAATTTGATACTTTCCTTAAAACCTGCTTTTAGGGCAAATCCTTTTCCATTATTCTTTTTAAATGATAATAATATTATCTCTTCACTTTTAGGAATTTCATTTACGGAATTATCAATTGATCCATCATCTACTGCTATTACGAAATCTACAAAGTTTAATGTTTGTCTTATTATCTTCTCAACGGATTCCTGTTCATTATAAAATGGAATTACAGCACATATTTTATTTTTCTTTGAATAGCTGTTCAATTGCGCCTCTCCATCCTTTTAACTTAGGACTCTTAAAAGCTTTAGCCAGTAAATTTTTCAAAGCTTCCTTAGAAAGACCTTTTGTCATTTGCCCGTCTTCGGCAATAGAAATTGCTCCCGTTTCTTCCGAAACAATTACACTTATTACGTCAGCTTGTTCGGAAATCCCAAGCCCTGCTCTATGACGCATACCTAAATGCTCGCCGTTAATTGTTGTAGTTGTAGATAAAGGAAGTGTACATCCGGCAGCCTCAATAACATTATTATGAACAATAACAGCACCGTCATGTAAAGGCGATCTGGGAAAAAATATGGAGCTTAAGAGAGCTGAGCTTATTTTAGCATTCATAATTTCACCAGTCTCGGTATAACCTCTTATTCCCGTTGATTTAATAATTATTATTAATGCGCCGTGCTGCTTCTGTGAAAGATCGAATGCCGCATCGGCTATTATTTCCGCACCCTCAAAGGATTCCGATTTGACAAACAATCTAAAGAAAGGATTTCTTGCAACAATCACTAAAAGACGTCTAATTTCCGGTTGAAATAGAATAATAAATGCAATTACCCAAATGTCCGTAATTAATTTTAACAGCCAGCTCAAGGCTCTAAAATTTGCAGCCTGCGCAATAAAATAGAACAAAAATATTATCATTAGACCCATAAATATTTGGGCTGCAATAGTACCTCTTAAAAGCATGTAAAGTTTATACATTATAAACGTTACGATTGCTATATCAATAATGTCGGTAAAGGATATAGTTAAAAAACCTATTCTGAATAACTCAAACATCTAAATTTCTTATATAAAATTGTTTAATAATTTACAGACTTGAACTCCGTACTTAACATTATGAGTGCGAATTATTCTAGCACCGTTCTTAATTGCAATAGATTCTACGGATGCGGTTGCAGTATCTCTTTCCTCCAATTCCAAATTTAATGTTTTTCCTATAAAAGATTTCCGGGAAACACCAATTAGAATCGGATAACCTAAACATTTAAAATCTTCCAGGCGTCTTATTAATTCAAAATTATCTTCAAACCTTTTTCCAAAACCAATTCCTGGATCAACAAAAATATTATGAATTCCGTTTTTATTAGCCATTTTAATTCTTTGATATAAAAAATCGTAAATATCTTTTAATAAATCATCATATTTAGGATCTCTCTGCATTGTTTTGGGAGTACCTTTCATATGCATAAGGACAACTGCGGCATGATGCTTTTTTATTGTCTCGATCATGTCCGGCTCCATTGTTAACGCACTAATATCATTTACTATTTTAGCGCCGTTAATTAGAGCTTCGGACGCAACAGCTTTTTTAGTCGTATCGATTGAGATTACCGTATCAGGTTTACATGATAAAATATCTTTAATTACCGGAATTACCCTGTTTATTTCCTCTTCAGCGGAAATTCCTTCCGATCCCGGTCTTGTCGATTCACCGCCAACATCAATAATATCGGCTCCCTCTTCAATCATTTGTAATGCATGTTTTACGGCATCCTGTTTCTTAAAAAATTTTCCGCCGTCCGAGAAAGAATCGGGAGTAACATTTAATATTCCCATAACATAGGCTTTATCAAAACTAAATTTATTGCCGCCCAATCTAAAGCTTTTGGAATTATATTCTTCATAGTTTTTTAAAATATTGATAACCCTGTAACCCAGATCTTCATCCCCGTTAGCAAGGATTCTTCGAGAAAGCTCCTTCATATTGCTGATTGAGCCGGGGATAAAAAGATCAGTATGATTCTCTTTATTATCTATATTTTTATAACAAATTTCTTTTTCGTTTAAAACTATTTTTTGAACCTTGTCGGCAAGTTTTCCCGGAATATTACGTAGTTCCAGTCCTAAAAGACCGGGTTGATAAACTTCTCTAAAAATTTTGTAATCTGTGCTGTATTTTTTAAATACATCGCCGAATGATAAATTTACTACTTGAACTACTAATTCGTTTCCGTTAGTAAAACTAATCATAAACTAAGACATAATTTTATAAATATGAAGTTAATTTAATCTGACTTATGAAATATCACAAAATATTTTTAAAATATTCTTATCAATTTAAAAAAAAGGCGACTAATCGTCACCTAAATATTCAAGCATTAAATAATAAATTTTTAAGAATCAATTTTTTGATATGCTATTTTGCCGCCTAATATGGTTGTTTCAACTTCATAATCTTCATTTAACACAACTATATCCGCATCTTTACCGACAGCAAGTATTCCTTTTTTGTGGTCGGAATTAATTACTTTAGCTCCGTTCAAAGAAGCCATCCTCACTGCTTCCGTAAGCTTTGCATTTGCAGTCTCTACCATATTTTTCACTGCAATATTCAAAGTTAATGTGCTGCCTGCAAGTGTTCCGTCTGCAAGAAAAGCTTTTTTAGCCTTCATAAAAACTTTTTGATCTGCAAACTCGTACTCTCCCTCATGCATTCCCCCGGCTCTTATTGAATCAGAAACAAGGATAATTCCGCTGGCTCCTTTTAACTTGATGAGCAATTCCATTACAGCAGGATGAACATGAAGAGTATCCGCTATTAATTCAATTTTTAACTCATTACGGAGTAAGGAACTTAATATTATTCCCGGATTTCGATGATGGAAGGGTCTCATTGCATTAAAAATATGTGTTACATGAGCAGCACCGTTATCAATCGCAATTTCAATTTCATCGTAAGAAGCCATAGAATGGCCGATTGAAAGTACTACGCCCTGTCTGGCCGCTGCTCTCATAACCGAATATGCTCCGGGTAATTCAGGAGCTATAGTCATTATCTTTACATATCCTTTAGATGCTTCCCAAATTTTTTCCCATGATTCGACACTCGGCGTCCAGAGATAATTCTCATTCATTGCTCCTTTAAGCTGTTTATTCAGGTAAGGACCTTCCATATGTATGCCGCGAATGTTGGATTTCGGATGACTTTCAATATATTCAGCTATTCTTCCGAGATCATCTAGCAATAATTTTTCAGGCTTTGCATAAAGTGAGGCAAGTACAGAAGTAGAACCATGTTCCAAAAAATATCTTAAAACGGCTTCAATGCTGTTATCATTATCATCTGCAAACCCGTATCCGCCTCCTCCATGTACAAGCAGATCAACGAACCCCGGGCAGATAATTCTTCCGCTGACATCGAAGATTTCAGTTTCATCGGGTATTTCTACATCGCCGGATTTCCCTAATTCCGAAATTCTTGTATCTTCAATTAAAATAGTACCGTTTTTAACAACTCTAAACGGCGTAATAATAGTTCCGCCGACTAATGCCAGTCGCTTATTCTTCAATTTTTTAACCATAAATTTTACCTTATAATATTTTTCAACTCAGCGGCAGCAGCCGATACATTATCCGATTTAAATATTGAAGAGCCGGCTACAAAAACATCACAACCGGCATCTAATACAGGCTTTATGGTTTTGTTATCTATACCTCCGTCAATTTCAATTAAAAAATCAGCATTTGATTTTTGTCTTAATTCAACGGCATCTTTTATTTTTTTTACTGAATTTTGTATAAACTTTTGTCCGCCGAATCCCGGATTTACCGACATGATCAGCAAAAGATCCATATTATTGGTTATATCTTGCAAAAAATTAACAGGTGTAGAAGGATTTATTGCTACTCCTGCTTTCATTCCTAGTTCTTTTATTTTTGTTAAAGATCTGTTTAGATGAATTACTGCTTCCTGATGAATAGTTAAAGAATCAGCACCAGCTTCTGCAAATATTTCCAGATATTTATCTGCATTTTCTATCATCAAATGCACATCTAACGGAAGCCTGGTTGCTTTTCTGGCAGCTTTAACAATAATCGGCCCGAAAGTAAGATTCGGAACAAAGTGACCATCCATAATATCGCAATGTATCCAATCTGCACCACCGATTTCAGATAAACGGATTTGCTGTGATAAATTTGATAAATCAGCCGCTAGTATTGATGTTGCTAGAAATTTCATTAGTGTCCTGAATTTTGGTGTTCGTTATCGGAATCCGTCGCCTGGGTAACAAACAGGTCAACGGAATCACCGGGATTTAACTTATTGCCTTTGCTCGGATATTGATCTAATACTGTATTCGGCAGTAGTGAGAATGATCTTTGATAATTAATTTTACCCACTTTTAATGAACTGTCGGCTAAAATCTTTTCTGCCTCGGTCAACGATTTTCCAATTAAATTAGGGACTAAAATAGTGCCAATCCCCTGTCCAATGCTTAAACTGACTCCTACAGTAGCTCCCTGCTTTAGCTCGGTACCAGGCGCATACTGTTGATCAAAAATCATATCTTTAGGATTATATGAAGCAATAGAATCGACTTTACCTAAATTTAGTCCTAACCTTTCAAGTGAAAAACGTGCATCAACAAGCGATTTTCCTTTTAATATTGGTACCGAAACAATTGGTTGTCCGCCGCTTAATACCAGGTATATTCTTCGTTTTATTTTAACAGTCTCGTTAGCGTGCGGCCTTTGAAATATTATAGTGCCTTTCGGGTATTGTATTTCGTATGTGGTATCGCTTAAAATAGGTACCAGGTCGGAATCTTTTAGAGTTTTAAATGCATTATTTTCTTTCATTCCCACAACATTCGGAACCTTTTTTTCAGGCGAACTTACATACCATGGCATAACAATAGAATTCATAAACCAAACAAATATGACAAATATTACAAAAGCTATAAGAAGCTTCTTAAATAACGGGTTATGAAGAATTTTTTTCATCTGATCAAATATATCAAAAGCCGTTTTCTTAAACAACAAATTGATTTATGACATAAACAATCGTTGTTAACTTAATCAATTTTATAATACTTGTTATTATGAAAATAAATAAAAAAAAATTATATTTACCGCTAACTAACTTTCAATTGAAAATTAAAAGCATACGTTTATACCTATTAAATACATGCCTACAAGATTATTAAATCTTACCATTAATCATCAAAAATGAGGTTAACTAATGTTTAAAGATCACCCAAAAGGTTTATTTGTACTTTTCTTTACGGAGATGTGGGAACGCTTTGGATTTTACACAATGATGGCGATATTCGTGCTTTACCTGGGCGAAAATTTCCATTGGAATGATACAACAATAGGAAATGTTTATGGATTATTTCTGGGTGGGGTCTATTTAACTCCTTTGATAGGCGGCTGGCTGGCGGATAATGTGTTCGGCTACAGCAAAACTATAATTATGGGAGCTTTGATTCTTGCAGTCGGATACGCTCTTATGGCCATACCTACTAAGGAACCTGCATTTCTATATTTTGCATTGGTAGTATTAATCCTAGGAAACGGATTATTCAAAGCCAACATTTCAGTTTTAGTAGGTAATCTTTATTCACATGCTTCCGGTTCATTAAAGGACGCAGCTTACAATATATTTTATATGGGTATTAATATCGGAGCATTCTTTGCTCCCTATGCCGCTGATTCCATTAAAAATTTTATGTTAAACAACTTTCATATGACATTATCTGAAGGTTATAATGCGGGCTTTGCATTAGCTTCCATCGGAATGTTAATCTCAATTGTTATATTCACAGGATTCAGGAAGTATTATAAGGATGCGGACTATCAATCGAAACATCTGGAGAATAGCGATCGGGATATAAAATTAACCAAGGAACAAGAAAGATCCCGGATAGGCGCACTTGTAACACTTTTTGCAATAGTTATCTTTTTCTGGATGATATATTATCAGAATAGTTTTACCTTAACTCTGTTTGCAAAAAATTATACGGTTACGCATGTCGGTAGAATAACGTTTTTATTATTTGATCCCATTTCTCTTTTTTCATTGATTGCAATAGTACTCGGGCTTATTGGTCTCTTTAATAAAAGCGCAAGTAAAAAAGTAAAAGGCTGGAGTACTGCTGCTGTTGTGATAGCTGCGGTAATAGTAATTTATAAATTAACTTATCTTCCAAATTCAAACCCAATCGCGCCGGAATTGTTCCAGGGATTTAACCCGATGTTTATTGTTTTTCTAACCCCGCTTATTGTGGGCGGATTTGCCTGGCTTAATAAGAAAGGAAAAGAACCTTCCACTCCAGGTAAAATGGGTATTGCAATGGTAATTGCTGCATCTGCCTATCTTTTGATGATAGTAGCTTCGCATGGCATGGCTAAACTCGGTACGGCGGGATATTCTTCCGCGGAAAGAGTAACTCCCTACTGGCTTATTTCAACATATTTTATTGTAACTATAGCGGAATTGTTTCTTAGTCCCATGGGATTATCATTTGTATCAAAGGTTGCACCTCCCAGAATGAAAGGCTTGATGATGGGTGCATGGTTTGTTGCTACTGCAGCAGGCAGTTACCTTTCCGGTTTTATAGGCAGATTTTACGAGAACTGGGAAATCTGGCAATTCTTCTTATTCCTTTTAGTTACATCACTAGTGGCAGCTACTCTTGTAAAATTAGTATTGAAGCGGTTAAGAAGAGCTACGGAATAATCGTAATAAATTAATAATCTTATCTATCCCCCATTTTGTTAAGACAATTTGGGGGATTTTTGATTAAAATATATTTAAATGCAGAATACGAAGAAGCGTTCGGCTGAAACGCATTGTTAAGCAATAAGATAACATAAATTTTTTAGTAAATAGCTTGTACTATTTAAATCAGATATCAAAATTTGATCCCAAATGATAATGAAGAAATAAAACCGATTAATCCTATATTTGTTACTTCATATGCATTGTCAGTTCCAGTTATTGATTCTTCCATTTGTTCTTTAGGTACAATCCAGGCCCATCTATAACCTGCGTCAATATTAAGAAAATAATCTCCTAAGTTAACGGAAGTACCGATTGTAATCTGAGCACAAGGTCCCCATCCACTATTTGTCAATTTTCTATTATAATTATTTTCTTGAAAATTATTAAATTTAACTTCTTGTGTAATAAGTATAGAGGATTGAGAAAATCCAATCTTAGGATTTATTGCTATTGGAAACTTTCCTATTTTCTGTACTACATAGTTTACATTTAATAAAATATCATAATTACTTACTGATCCATTTATTTTTACGGTGCCCGCATAATCTTTATAATTAGAATAAGCAGAAGAATATAAATATCCGAAAGAAATACCTGCCCCTATGTTCGCCAGAATATTAAAAAAGAAACCTGTATTTGCTAGTATCGTAGGCCCGAATTCTCTCTGGGTAATGATTGGCACACCGGAAAATCTATAATTATCAATAAGTGATTTATAATATTTACTGAAACTTCTTGATTCTGTATTCCCGTAACCAATAGAAACAAATGTTTTCCATGATTTGAGAGCTCTCTTTTGCTGAGGAAATACAGATTGAATTAAAAATAAAGAGACAGCTAAGATTATTAAAGACTTTTTCATTACTGGTTAGCTCCTATATCGACAATCCATTGATCGGTAGTATTACAGGCAAAAAGATATTTACCGGTATATGAACCGTATAAGTTGTAAATTTCAGATGAGAAATTCCAAGTGCGTGTTAGTTGCCCGGAATTTATATTATATTCAGCAAGAAGGTGGCGGATTGGATCATATGCTACATATAGATTATTTGAATTTACATAAAATGCATTTATGTATATGGGAGATTGTTGAGGTCCCGGCAATTGATAGGTCTGAATTAGGTTTGACGTTCTTATGTCCCGTGCCTCAATAATATAATTATCTGGCGTTAAAGAACGTAATATAAATATTTTTGAATTTTTCCAGTCAACATAAGAGGAAATTAAATTATCTATTTGTGTGGATTGACCGATTAATGTCACTGTATTGTTGATTAAAGAATAATTCTTGAATCCCGTACCATCTATTGTAAGTAAATTTTTCCCATCAGGTGAAATACTTAAGGTATTATAATCGCTAAAACTGAGTACGGGCGAACTATTAATAATATCAAAGTTAGTCAGGTTCTTATTGAATATATATAAATAATAGCTATACTGAAGATTATTATAGTCGTCATTAGAGACAGAAAAGTATAATTGATTAAGTCCAATTGCAAAATCAAATATCTGGCTAGAAGTTGAGCTATTTTCTAAACTTGAGAGGTAAACATTCTGTGTCTTAATTAAATTTAAGTTCTGAATATCATAGGTATATAGATATTGTCCATTGTAGCAATAAAGTGTATCATTATAAATATTTTTTTTCCAATGTCCTCCATGTCCATCATTGGATTGATTAATTATTGTGCCGGTTTGCGTTGATACTGCCGTGAGATAGTCGTTGGATTGCACAAAAACAACCTGGTCATCTAAACCATCAATAACACTGATAATATCCAAGCCTAATAATTTACCTTTTGTAAAACTATACTTATCGGAATATGCGGTCTGAGGACCATTTGAGGCACCGACTTCATAGTATCCATGATAAAAATCCGGTAAAGTTGTATCTATATAAGAAGCGGTATTCTGAGAATCAATCTTTGCAATTATATTCCCATCTTTTTGTATTATATATGATTTAAAATTGCTTAAATTAGTCGGCGACCAAGATATTTTAGCATCTCCATTTTGTAGAGTAACTACAACATTCTTTGGAACAGTTGGCAGAGTATTATCAAAGATCAGACTTGTTTTATAAATATATAAAGCATTATTCAACAAGCTCATTGTTCCCAGTGAATCCTTTAGACTTGGAATTTTGTATGCATAAAGTATAATATTATATTTTCCATTAGGCCATGCTTTTGTGTTGATCTTAAATTGAAATTGATATTGAGGTGAATATAAAAATGATGGAACAATCTTGGCTATCCTTGCTGAATCTATGAATACTATAACAGAATCAGTATAGATCGGATCCCAATCCATAGTAAAATTGACAGTAATTGTACCAGTCACAATTTGATCTTCTGAATAATTGGTCAATTTGGCATTCTTATAATGTGCTTCGGGAGGGTGTGCATTTTTATTTACAAATGGTTCCGGTTCCGTAAAAAAATTACATGATAGATTTAATATGATTGTAACTAAAATAATTATATAGCGAACAGGTTTTAGTATTTCTTTTAAATTCATTTTTTACTCATTAAATATACTATTTGATAAATTTATTAACTCATGTTACACAACGATTAAGGATGACATCTTTCTTAAATAATTCAACATCTGTCTACTCTTTGATTTTTTAATTTTGAATAAATATGTCATCTTTTCACTGATCTTTTTACATAACATGAGTTATTAATAAATAATTCTCCTTTATTACAATAATAAAAAATCTCTAAATTCTTTATTGCCTAATAAATATTTATACTGAATTGCATATTCCCTTAATTTTCATGTTATAAAGAAAGTTTTTCTTAATAATTATCAACAAGGTTTTTATTTAACACGAAACAAACTTTTTAATATATCTTGTAAATTCAATTTTTATTCATAATAAAGTATAAATTAAATTACTTTTATCTTCTCAACATTTTGTAAAATAAATTTAATTTATCCATCTCGATGCGGCCCCATGTGTGTCTTAATGTAGCTATAGAACCCCGTGCTTAAATATCGCTGCTAATTATGAGGGGAAAAGTTAAGGAATATTTTATTTAAATGCATAAATATTTAACTTAATTATAATTAATTTTGCTAAATAAGTATTAAGGCTTTCAGTCGGAAATGATAAAGAATTATTTTTTTCTAAACAGATTTATAATCGAAGCAAATGAAATATTAGAGGGAAGCTTTGTAACCTCAATATTCTCGCAGGAAAAAGATATTCTTGTGATTGAGTTCGTAAAAAATAAATTCCAATTCTACCTTGAAATTTCTGTTAACCCGGGTTTCCCTTTTATCAATCTTAAAGAGAATTTCAATAGAGCAAAGAAGAATACAATAAATATTTTTAGCGAAATTTTGGAAGCAGAATTAATATCAATTGAAATTTCAGATTCAGATAGGATAATTAGAATTAATTCAAGCAAAGGCAGTCTTTATTTTTTGATTCGCGGTAAGTTTACTAATGTATGTTTCCAATCAAATAATAACGAGCTGCAGTATTTCAAAAATCCTCCCGATCCTAATTATAAAGAAGTGCTGTTAAAGGAATTGAATGAAAGTAATTTTATTAAAAAGTATAATTCCCTTTCTTTAATTGATAATTCTATTTCACTTCCTGCTTTCCAAAAAGATTATCCTGTAATAGGAAAAGAAATAATTTCGGAAGCTAAATCAAGGTGTAAAATAGAAGATGATCAAAAAATCATAAATGAGATTATTGAAATAATAAATGAAATTAAAAATGAAGAACTTGCGGTTTTTATTGATGAAAATAATTTTCAAATAAATTTGAGTGTAACGACATTTCATATATTCCTTTATACAAGCACTATCAAATTTAAAAATATTATAGACGCTGTCGGTTACTATATCGGGAAAAGGTATTATTTCGAACAAGTAGAGTCAAAAAAGAAAATAATCAGAAAGTATCTGAATAAAGAATTATCAGGGATAACTTCAAAATTGAATAATTTAAAAATTTTACTGGATAAAGGAAGCAGGGAAAAAGAATTTAATAAATATGGTAACTTGTTATTAATTAACCTGGCATTAATAAAACACGGGATGAAAAATATCGAGGTTATTGATATTTATAATGATAATTTACCGTTAACAATAAAACTTGTTGAATCTTTATCACATAAAAAAAATATTGACTGTTACTTTGATAAAGCAAGAAGTGAAAAAATAAAAATTGAAAAGTCAAAACAGCTTTACCAAATAACATCAAAAAGATTTTTAAAGCTTAAGGAATTGGAGGAAAAGTCCAAAACGTCTAAAGAAATTGAGGATTATAATATTATAATGAAAGAACTAAAAATTAATGATAATTCCGATAACAGAAATAAAAATGAAAACCTATTCAATTTTAAACAGTATGTTATTGAATCCAAGTATCATGTTTTTGTAGGTAAGGATAGCAAGAATAATGACTTACTGACTACAAAATTTGCAAAACAAAACGATTATTGGTTCCATGCCAGAAGTGTTCCGGGTTCCCATGTTGTATTAAGAGTTGAAAATTCTAAAGAAGTTATGCCCAAAAACATTTTGAAAAAGGCTGCTTCACTCGCAGCTTTTCATAGTAAAGCAAAGACTGCAGGTCTGGTACCGGTTTCATTTACGCAAAAAAAATATGTTGTTAAAAAGAAAGGGATGGAAGCTGGAAAAGTAGCTTTATTAAAGGAAGATGTTTTAATAGTTAAGCCAGAAATACCTCAAGGCTGTGAATACGTTGCAAAAGAATAAAAGTTAATAAAGTTATTTAATTAATTAAAGTATATATTTGAACTAATAAATCTTGGGAATTAATTTTTTTCTCTATTTTGGATAATAATTCCAGTTAATTAAAATTCTGATTAACTATCTTTCCTATCAGAATTGTTTATTTGATACTAGAAGTGAAATAAAATCTTGATCATAATAAAAAGATAAAAAATTATCTTCTTGTTAATTCACCAATTTGCAACCAATCATAGGGAGTGTAACTTATGGTTGATAGTATCTGTATTTTCGAAGGCATTTATTATACACGTCTTTTGCCTCTTGTATACTTTAGACCCCAGTATGATCTTCGGTGCGGAATACTAACTCTTAGAGAAAAAGTACTGCATCAGTTTCCGGACATACCGGTAACACTTCACTGCCGGGGATATCTAAATGACGTATTAAAACATCAAAATAAACAACTTGGAGTAAATGAAATTAAAGGGAAAAGTTGTTTGTTTATTAACGGCAGAGTAATTATTGATTCAAAATTTCGTGATAAAATTTCATTGGATGGAGAGGATAAGTTATATGTAAAAGATGATACTATTGTTGCTGCAAAAGTCAGCGGCAGCAAGCTGGATTCGTTAAAACATCAATTATCCGATCTTTTTACACATTCTGATTTTGATGATCTTGTTAAAGAAGAAATAGAAGTGAATGTTATAAATTACCCTTGGGATTTGATAGCAAATAACGGGAACCAGATATTGGAAGATTTTAAATTGCTTACCGGATCGATAAAGGGAAATAAAATTAAAGGTCAAATTTATGAAGGTGCCTACCTTATAAACAAAGAAAATATATTTATTGATGAAGGAGCTAAAATAAAACCGGGAGTTGTGCTTGATGCTGAAGAAGGTCCCATTTATATCGGAAAAAACGTAGTCGTTTATCCTAATGCTTCTATTGAAGGTCCTGCTTACGTTGGAGATGATTCTAAAATAAAAATCGGAGCAAAAATTTATGAAGATACGAGTATTGGTCCTGTCTGCAAAGTTGGCGGTGAAGTAGAAGCATCAATAATTCACTCTTATTCCAATAAGCAGCATGACGGATTTTTAGGACATTCTTATTTAGGCATGTGGGTAAACTTAGGCGCCGATACTAATAACAGTGATCTTAAAAATAACTATGGAAGTGTAAAAGTAGTAATTAATGGAGAACAAATCGACAGCGGTTCAATGTTCGTAGGATTAACTATAGGTGATCATTCAAAAAGTGCAATTAATACAATGTTTAATACCGGTACAGTTGTAGGTGTTTCAAGCAATATTTTCGGAGGCGGTTTTCCGAGTAAATATATCCCCTCATTTTCATGGGGAGGTTCGGAATCCATTACCAGCTATGATCTGGAAAGGAGTATTGAAGTTGCCAAGCGTGTTATGAATAGAAGAAAAATTGAAATGAGCGAATATGACGAAAAACTTTTTAGAAAAATTTACGATCTGACAAAAGAAGAAAGAAGAAAACGCGGTATGCCGAATTAATCTAATTTAAAACGACTGCCTTATAATATAATTCATTAAAATATCACAATATATTATTTAGAAGGAGTTATTATGCGATTGATCATTCAACCCGATTATGGTATGGTTTCAAAGTGGGCAGCTTATTATGTCGCCAGCAGGATTTTAGAATACAAACCCACAGCTTCAAAACGTTTCATCCTTGGATTACCAACAGGTTCTTCCCCGATAGGAATGTACAAAGAGCTGGCAAAATTAAATAAAAAAGGAGTAGTTTCATTTAAATATGTAACAACTTTTAATATGGATGAATATGTCGCTTTACCGGAAAACCATCCCGAAAGTTATCATTCTTTTATGTATAATAATTTTTTTAATCATATTGATATTGACAGAAAATATATAAATATATTAAACGGAAATGCAAAGGATTTGGAAAAGGAATGCATCAATTACGAAAAAAGAATTAAAGATGCAGGAGGAATAAAGTTATTTGTCGGTGGCATTGGGCCCGATGGTCATATTGCTTTTAACGAACCCGGTTCATCTTTAGGTTCTTTAACAAGAGTAAAAACCTTAACTATGGATACGATAATTGCAAATTCAAGATTCTTTGATAATGATATTGAAAAAGTACCAAAAACAGCATTAACAGTTGGTGTAAAAACTGTATTGGATTCCGAGGAAGTTTTAATAATAATCAGCGGACATAGTAAAGCAAGAGCTTTGGCTAAAGTTGTAGAAGAAGGAGTTAATCATATGTGGACGGTAAGCGCACTACAATTGCATCCTAAAGGTATTATTGTTTGTGATGATGCGTCAAATTATGAATTAAAAGTGGGAACTGTTAAATATTTTAAAGATATAGAATCGGCTCATTTAGATCCTAAATCATTACTTAAATAAAAAAAAGGCGGGAGCGCCCTCCTCGGATTTCTCTGGAGCTCCCGTCTTTATAATCATGCTAAATCAAATAAATAAAAGAACTTCAGTACTAATTCCAACACAAATAGCATGCCTGTATTTTTCAACTAAATAATAATTAAAATTTAATTTATAGTTTATTCTGAGAATCTTTATCTGAGATTTGTGGATAATTTTAATACAATAAATCTGTTTAAAATGAGCTGTGTAAAAATTATAGATCGGAAGTCTGACCTTCAAATTGTTTACAGAGATTAAATAATTTTAGATCTTATTTAAATTAAGAATTAAAAGGCGGAGCTGAAATCAATGCTCATTTAATAACGTTTTCTAAGATTTCTTTGAAAACTGATGCTCCAATTGTGATAACATCATCGTCGGGCAGGAAATTCGGATTATGCAGCCCGTGATTTTCACCGGTAGAAGTTCCAAGCCAAAACATAAAAGAAGGATATTGATGCGAAATAAATCCGAAATCTTCTCCGGTCATTTTATAACCGCAGTCGATAAAATTAAATTTAGATGAAAGTGAAGGAATTAATTTGTCATATAATTTATCATTAACAATAACTTCCGGATAGTTCGAACCTTGTTTGCAATTGATTTTAACATCTGTAATTTGTTGAATCCCTGCAGTTTTTTCAACAACTGTTTTATAATAATTCAATACCTTTTTGCTGCTGAGTCCTCGCATAGTACCTTCAAGATGTGCAGAACCCGGAATTATATTCCTAACTTCACCGGCTGATACTTTCCCGATTCCAAATACAAAAGGATCAGAAGTATTTTTAGGCATTTGATCTACAGCATCGACAAATAATCTTAAAGCATTAAAGGCATTTTTACCTTCTGTAGGAAAAGCAACATGCGAACTTACACCTTCAAAATCAATATCGATTTCAAGCGAAGAAGCAAAAAGAACTCCCTTAGTACTGGCAATTGTGCCCTTGGAGTAATCGTCCGTAACATGCAGAGCAAATGCATTTTCTATTTTGTAATTATTAAAGATGCCGGTTTTAAAGAATTCAATTGCGCCTCCCCCGCTCTCTTCCGCAGGCTGGAATAAGAATAATAAATTCTTTTGAATATTTTCTTTCAGAACTGTCTGCAAAAAATCGAATAGAATTGAAGTATGGATGTCATGCCCGCAGGCATGCATAAAATTATTCTGAGATTTAAATTCAGCGCTGGTTTTTTCTTTGATAGGCAATGCATCTATGTCTGCTCTGAAAAGAGAGTAATTTCCATTATTACATTTATAATCAACAAGCAGTCCGGTTTTGTATGGCGTGTGAATTACTATCCTATCAGAGTTATCAAGTTTTTTTATGGAATCAATTAATAATTTAGTCGTTTCGTATTCATTGAATGACAATTCCGGATTTTGATGTAGTTTATGTCTTAATTCTACAGCATCAATTTTCATTTTATAATATTACTTAATGACTGAAATTTATAATTCAAATACATTCACTAATGATTTAACTGCTGCATCTTTATATTTTTCTTCAACCAGGCACGATATTTTAATTTCCGAAGTAGTGACCAGTTTGACTGGAATTTTTTTAAGAGCTTTGAAATATTTTGAAGCTACTCCGCTGCTTGATTTCATTCCAATACCTACAATAGATATTTTTGAAAATCCGGAATGATAACTAACATTTAAATCCTTCATATCCCTTAGAATTTGCGAAAGTGCTTTTTCAATATGTGATTTTTTCTCTTCAATAATTGTAAAAGAAATATTTAAACCGGAATTACTGATAACCGATATCATATCCACGTTTAATCCTTCCTTTGCCACCTTTTCAAATATTTGCTGGACCAAATTATAGTCCAAAGGCAGATTGGAAAGAGTAACCTGTGTTTGATTATCCATTACACTCAACCCGGAAACTACGGGTTGTTCAATATTCTTTTTCATTACGTAACTTCCCTCCTCGTCGGAAAATGTTGAACCGCAATAAATTGTTATTCCAAATTTTTTAGCTATTTCAACCGAACGGCTGTGTAAAACTTTTGCTCCAAGACTGGACATCTCCAGCATTTCATCATAAGTAACATATTTTAATTTCTTAGCTTCGGGATGAAGCCTGGGATCTGTTGTATAAATCCCCGGAACATCGCTGTAAATTTCACACTTAGCATTTAACGCGGCGGCTAATGCAACAGCGGAAGTATCGGATCCGCCTCTCCCCAATGTGGTTATTTCTCCTTCTTCAGTAATACCTTGAAACCCGGTGACAATTACCGCATCATTTTCTTTTAAAAGATTTTTTAGCTTTTTAGTTTTTAAATTTTTTATTCTTGCTTGAGTAAAATCCCCGGTTGTCATTATCCCGACTTGGAATGCATTAAGAGATTTGCTTGTTATTTTAATATCATTCAGTGCAATTGCCAATAAAGAAGCAGACACTTGCTCTCCCGTTGTTAAAAGCATATCAATTTCTCTGGGGACGGCATTTTCCGTAATCTCCTTGGCCAATTTAATTAAGTTATCCGTCGTCTTTCCCATTGCCGATACAACAACGACTAACTTAACACCTTTCTTTAAAGTAGATGATATTCTGAGTGCTACATTTTTTATTTTGTTGGTATCCGCAACCGAACTTCCGCCGTATTTTTGAACAATAATCTTCATCTTTTTTAAGTTATTTTTATTATAATTTTCTCAATTCATTCATAAGCTGTGTTTTGCTTTTTGTCTTTTCATCGACTTTTTTAACAGGTTTTGCCGGAACTCCTATCATTACCATATAGGGCTCAACATCTTTTACTACTACAGAACCTGCTGCTATTACAGCACCTTTTCCCACTTTAACTCCTTCAAGTACAACAGCATTTGCTCCTATTAATACATCGTCTTCAATAATAACCGGTTCCGCACTAGGTGGTTCAATTACACCTGCTAAAACAGTTCCTGCTCCGATATGACAATTCTTTCCTACTATGGCTCTGCCTCCTACAACAACGTTCATGTCAATCATGGTTCTTTCCCCTATAACTGCGCCGATGTTTAAAACCGAGCCCATCATTATAACACAATTATCGCCTATCTCTACCATATCTCTGATTATTGCACCGGGTTCAATCCTTGCGTTATATTTAGTAAGATCTGCTAACGGAATTGCCGAGTTTCTTCTATCGTTTTCCAACTTATATTTTTTTATATGCGTTTTATTCTCATCGTAGAATTTTAGGAATTCATTATATTCACAAAATAAGACTCCGAATTCACTCGTACCGTAGAAATCAAGATTTACAAAATTAATTTTATTTAAATCACCTTGCAGAAATACTCTTACCGGTGTTTTCTTTACTGAGTTGGATATATAATTGATTATTTCATATGAATCCATAAATCACCTAAATTAAATAATTTATAACAAAGTGATTAAAAATTTTATTTTGGGAAAACTACATCTGTAAAAGAATATAATCCGTTTTTTTTATCTAAAATAAATTCCGCTGATTTTATTATTCCTTCGGCAAATGTACGTCTTGATGTAGCGCTATGAGAAATTGAAAGAACTTCACCGAGACCGCCGAAACTTATCGTATGATCGCCGGGAATATTTCCAAGTCTAAGAGATGAAATATTAACATCAGGCTTATTCAATTTATCCTTTATCATTTTGGCAGTACCGGAAGGCTTGTCTTTTTTAAATCGATGATGAGTTTCCGTAATTTCAACATCCCAATCTTTTAACTTTTCATTCGCAATTTCAGTCAGCTTAAGCATAACCTGAATGCCTAAAGAATAGTTATAACTCTGTACAACCGGTACCTTTGCAGATAATTTTTTTATCTCATCAAAATGGTTTTGGGTTAACCCGGTTGTAGCTACAATTAAACGGGAATTGAAAGTATTTGAATAAGTTATAGTTTGAGAAAAAACCTCCGGTAACGAACAATCAATGAGTAATTCAGGTATATCATTTTTTATCTCCCCGTCAATGTCAAATTGAAATACAAGCTTATGACCTTTTTCCTCGAAAACGTTTTTTACTTCCTGCCCAAGCCTGCCGGATGAACCAATTATACCGAATTTAATTTTATTCTCCATTCTTTAATTTAAACTTTATTTTTATAATATTTTTTGAATTGCGTCATCCAATATTTTTTCTGTTTTATTTGAAACCTGAATTAGCGGAAGTCTTAATATATTTTCACAAAAATTCAATTTACTCATTACATACTTAATAGGCATAGGACTAGTTTCTATAAATAGTGTATTCATCATATCTAAATACTGATTCTGAAAATTTCTCGCAGATGTTAAATCATTTTTTAATAAAGCATCCGTTAATTTTTTAAGATGCCCGGGGAATGCATTTGAAAAGACCGAAATAACTCCCACACCGCCTAATGCCATAATTGGAAATGCCTGATCATCATTCCCGGAATAAACAGAAAAGTTTTCAGGCTTTAACGAAATTAAACGGGCAATTTGAGAAATGTTTCCGCTGGCTTCTTTTACTGCAATTATATTCTTGCATTCATCATGAATTTTAATTACCGTTTCAGGCAGGACATTCATCCCGGTTCTAGACGGAACATTATAAAGCATTATAGGGAGTTCGGTTCTTTCCGATATATATTTGTAATGTATAACAAGACTTTCTTGCGTACCTTTGTTGTAATATGGATTTACAATAAGCAGTGCATTTACATTTGATCGTTCCGCTATTTTATTAAGTTCAACGACAGCTTTTGTATCATTCGTTCCGGTTCCAATAATTATTTCTGTTTTACCGCCTACAGTTTCCAAGACCGTAGATATAATTTTTTCTCTTTCATAAATATCAATAACAGGAGATTCGCCGGTGGTTCCCAAAACTATAATTGCATCTACTCCGCACTCTACTTGGTGAAGGCAAATCTTTTTTAACGACTTATAATCAACATTATAGTCTTTATCAAAAGGTGTTATAAGTGCAGTTCCTACTCCTTTAAACATCATAAACCTCAAATCTATTTTAGATATTTACTTCAATAAAATTAGTATATAAGTGTAATCGCTTAAATTATTTAAATATTAAGAATGTTACTTCAAAAATTATAAGAATTATTGCATGATATGCTTAAATTTCCAAAATCACAAATGACGCTTAATAAATGTGCAAAAAATAATTTCTTTAACGGCAAAATGCAATAAACATATAGACTATTATAGGATAAAGAAAAGAGAGGTGAATATAATTAATAGAATTAAAAAGTGTGTGTTAGGTTTATTAGATAATACTCAATTGAAATATCGGGAAAAATTCTTAAACGTCATTAAAAGTTTGATAAGAAAAGATTCCATTTTTATAATTTATATGATTAATGAGTTTTCCGTTTTTACTATAGAAACTCCATAAACCAATCATTTTCCCTTTTGATAAAACACCGGTAGATCTAATACAGCCGTTTTCATAATAAGTTTCCCACCTGCCGTCAGGGTAATCATTAATAAAGTTACCTTTACATGCCAGCTGACCATTTTGATAAAAATATTTCCATTCCCCTTCGGTTTTATTATTTATAATATTGCCCGACGCTTCAAGCTTACCTTCTAAATAAAAAGATTCATACTTGCCGTTCTTTACGCCCTTTACAACTGCAAAAGTAACTATAAAGGAAGAAGTATCTACAATTATTCCCGTATATA
>JBJKQE010000192.1:0-3131 GCA_046705645.1 Ignavibacteriaceae bacterium
GAAAAAGAAAAATATAAAACTATTCCTTTATGTTATGAAAGCCTTCATTCGGAAGGATATGAAATTTATGCTTCATCCATTTGTGAGGATGCAATATCGTTGTATGATCTTGATCTTACTAAAAAAGTTGCTATTGTTTTAGGAAATGAACATAGAGGAGTATCCGAAGAAACTGCGAATTCTGCTGATAAAAAATTTTTAATACCTATGGTTGGAATGGTCCAAAGTCTAAATGTATCAGTTGCAGCAGCTGTCATTTTATATGAAGCTTTTCGACAAAGGAATAAAAAAAATATGTATTCTAAAAGTGAATATAACGAAGAAGAATTAAATGAAATGATCAATTATTGGGGTGGTAAATAACTCTCAGTTTAAATTATGATTCAAGAATTTAATAAAATTGAAAAAGTTGAAGGCGAATTAAAATTACCCGGAGATAAATCTATTTCTCATCGTGCAGTAATGTTTGCGTCAATGGCTAAAGGTACTTCAAAGATTTATAATTTATCTAACGGTGAAGATGTTAAATCGACTCAAAGCTGTTTTAAGAAACTAGGTGTTGAAATAATTGATCGTGGAGATTTTTTAGAAATCACCGGTAAAGGTTACAAAGGATTTAATAGACCATCGGATAACCTTGATGCAGGTAATTCCGGAACTACAACAAGATTAATAAGCGGGATATTAATAGCGCAGGAATTTGAATCGATTATTATAGGCGATGCATCGCTTTCCAAAAGACCAATGAAAAGAATTATCAATCCTCTCACTTTAATGGGTGGAAAACTGCAAGCGACACAAAATTTTACATTGCCGATACATATTTCCCCTGCTGAAAAAATTTTTCCGATAAATTATGAATTACCTATGGCCAGTGCGCAGGTAAAAAGTGCAGTTTTATTAGCCGGCTTACATTGTGAAGAAGAAACTTCGGTCATTGAAAAATTACCTTCAAGAGACCATACGGAAAAAATGCTTGGACTGAAGACTGAACAAAAAGGAAATGAAAAAATTAGTTATGTCTCGAAAGCAAATTATCCGGTTTCAAAAGAATATTTTGTACCTTCGGATATTTCAACTGCTTCTTTCTTTATTGTACTTGCACTTTTGTCTGGAAATTCGGTTTTGAGAATTAAAGATGCTTCACTTAATAAAACTAGGACCGGAGTTATAACTGTTTTGAAAAATATGGGAGCTAAAATTGAGATTGAAAATCAGAGAGAAGTTGCCGGAGAAAGTTTCGGTGATATAATTGTACATTCTAGTAATTTGAAGAATGTAGAAATCCCTAAAGAAATAATTCCAAATATTATTGATGAAATTCCTATTTTAACAATTTCCGGCGTGTTTGCAGAGGGTTCATTCAAAATAAATAATGCCGGTGAGCTTAGAGGGAAAGAAACAGATAGAATAAAAGCAATGTGCTATAATCTGAGATTACTTGGACTTTCCGTTGATGAATACGAAGATGGATTTGAATTCTCCGGAAAATTAAATAACGAAAAAGTTACTTTTGAAAGCTTTAAAGATCATCGAATTGCAATGGCATTTGCTGTTATGTCGCTTATATTGAAGCAAGGCGGAAATGTTGGTAACTTTGATTGTGTCAATATCTCTAATCCAAATTTTCTTTCTCAAGTAAAATTAATTTCCAGATAAATCATGGCTGAAGTACAATTAAAACATGTAACCAAAGTTTACGAAGGCGGAAATGTTGCGGTAAAAGATGTAAACATTGATATCAAGGATCGGGAATTTGTTGTGCTGGTTGGCCCATCAGGTTGCGGTAAATCTACTACATTAAGGATGGTTGCCGGTCTGGAAGAGATTACGGAAGGGGAATTATTCATTGACGGAAAGAAGGTTAATGATGTTTCTCCTAAAGACAGAGATATTGCAATGGTATTTCAGAATTACGCACTTTACCCGCATATGTCCGTCTATGAAAACATGGCCTTTGGACTTAAACTCAGAAAGTTTGATAAAAATGAAATAAAAACCAGAGTTACAGAAGCAGCAAAAATTTTAGGACTTGAGGAATATCTAAATAGAAAACCGAAAGCGCTATCCGGCGGGCAAAGACAGAGAGTGGCTGTCGGTAGAGCAATTGTAAGAAAACCTAAAGTTTTTTTGTTTGATGAACCGTTAAGTAATCTGGATGCAATACTTCGTGTACAGATGAGGACGCAAATTTCTAAGCTTCATCAAACCTTGAACGCAACGATGATATATGTTACTCATGATCAGACCGAAGCAATGACTATGGGAGACAAAATTGTTATTATGAAAGACGGGATTATTCACCAGATTGATAATCCGTTAAATTTGTATAATTATCCGGTAAATAAATTTGTTGCAGGATTTATCGGAAGTCCGTCAATGAATTTTATATACGGAAATGTTTTTATTGATAATGGACTTGTATTCAAAAGCAGCGGCGGAGAGTTTTCTATTAAATTAAATAATGTGTACGAAGAAAAACTTAAACCGTATTTAAATAAAAATATTGCTTTGGGAATTCGCCCTGAAGATATTTATGATGCTTCACAAGGTAAATACCAGCCTCAATTTTCAAAAATGGATGTCAATCTTGATGTTGTTGAACCAATGGGGAATGAAATCTTTCTTTATTTTAATCTTGATAACACGCAATTTGTAGCAAGAATTCCTGTTAGAGAAATGCCTAGGGCAGGAATATCGAGAAGCTTACTGTTTGACCCCCGGAAACTTCATTTCTTCGATTTAGGTACAGAGAAGACTATAATGTAAATAATGATTTTATTTAGAAATACATTCAGTCACGGTATGGACTATGACTGCCGCATAGTCACATCATTTTATTTATCTATTAAAAAATATTACAAACTTATTATTTGATGTTCAAATTTATTTATACTAAGCTCTTCGAAAATCCTCTTGATAATTTCAACACCGTATTTATTAGCAAAATAAATAAAGTTTATCTCACGTTCCTGTAAATTAGAATTCGGAAAAATCACACTAGATATTTTATCAATTTGCCTTAATGTAATTTCATGTTTCCTCTTTTGAGCTTCGGAAGCCTTCTCTTTCAATTCATCTAAATGATGAAATATCTTTTGTTTGTATTTTGAGCTTGTATCGCTGATAGT
>JBJKQE010000193.1:0-8477 GCA_046705645.1 Ignavibacteriaceae bacterium
GATTTAACTCTTTTGCCAACAGTTTCGCTTTAGCGGTAATTGATTTCGGATAGCCTTTTATCTCCAATAATTTAATTGCGTTGCCTGCCAGGCATGGACCTTGCTGAATCGTATAGTTAAACCAATATTTTTCACCATCAACTTGATCGCTGAAGTGATACATTGCGTATGAATCTTCTAATAATTCTTGTAATTCAATATCATGTGTAGTTACAAAAACTTTCCCAAACTTGTTCAAGAATTCCAAAACAGAAGTTGATATAGCTAATCTCTCAACCGTATTAGTCCCTCTGAATATTTCATCAATTAAAAATAAATAATTATTATCCTGATTAGCAAGATTTATAAATTCTTGTAATTTTTCAACCTCTACGAAAAAATAACTTTTGGAATTACTTAAATCTTCTTCTCTTTTTATTGCGGCTTTTACTCTGCACCGATATATTTCGAACCGCTCGGCATGACAAAAATACAAAGATTGCGCTAGTATGGTATTTACTCCGATACATTTAATAAAAGTGGTTTTGCCAGACATATTTGAGCCAGTAATTAACGCCGACCGGGTTAAGTCTTCAATAGTGTTTGGAACCGGATTTTCCAATAATGGATGTGAAATATTGTTAATGCCTATTTTACCTGAATCATTAAACACAGGTGTAGTAATAGTATTATGTTCCTTTATATATGAAGCTATTGAAATATATGTATCCAGACCGGCAAGGGATTCATAAATTCCCCGAATTTCTTTCTGATATTTATTCAGCACATTCACCGATTTATAATAAGCTATTAAATCATAAAGGAAGAAAAGATTTAAATATTCAATTGCAGCTCTTGCAAAGTCGTTTAGTCCCTCTTTATCTATCACGAATTTCCCAAGCTTTTTGCTCAATTTATTTATTAATTCTTTTTTGCTTCGCAAATATTCCAACTCTTTAACAGGGTATTCCAATTTTATATGCCCGATTTGCCTAGCAATTAATAACATTGTATAAAGACTTGAAAACCCGGCAAAGTAATCGTAAATTTTAGAACTTATCGTATGAGTAACAATAATGTTGATTAATAAGAAACCAAGAGTAACAAGAAGAAAATAAGGCAGGAAATAAATCAGGGCCGATGAAATAACTGTAAATGCAGATAATGATAGTAAAAGATAATAGAACTTTGTACGGGGAGGAATATTTGATATTATTAAGCTTGCTATAAAATAAGCTTTGGTATTAGACAATCTGCTTAGTAACAGTTGGATTGATTCTCTTACAACATCATTCTCCCTAAAATATTGGAATAATGTGAATCTGGTCTTTAATGTTGATTCGTCTTCTTCGTATTTATGCAGAAGATGGTACAAATACTGCTGCCCAATGCATGATACGTTTCTATCCATTATTGAAAATATCGAATCAAAATCCAAATCCGACCATGTCTTTTCATCAACATATTTCTCTGAGTCCATTGAAACAATACTTCGGTGATAAATAGAAATTAGATCGATATTCCTAAATCGATCTATTTTTTTACCCCATTGATTTTTTAAGTAAGTTAATTTTTTCTTCTTAATTAAAAACATAATTTTCTCTTTGAAAACTTAACGGCCTGCATTTAAGCTGCTGCCCATAACTAAAAATGAACAATTAAAAATTTCTTTCATTAGTACGACTACTTAGTATTTTAATCGATAATTTACTTCCCAAAATAAATCTCAATATCGACAGGATTTTCTTTAATTTTATAGTCTTTGAATCGGGACTTTGAAAAAAATTCTTTGAATTGTTCTTTAGAATGAGCACGGGGCCTGAGGGTATGTTTAAAGGTATATTTTGTAAAATACCCGCCCATACCTTTCATTTTCATATCATCTCTTACGAAGTTATTGATAGTTTCGTCCGATATATTTTTATTTAGATCGCTAATCCATCCTTGGCCTCCGAGTTTTAAAACTCTAAACATTTCGTTTATAGAATTAAGCGGTTCACTAAAATTCTTAAAGGAAGATGTACATATTAGAAAATCAAAATATTCGTCTTCAAACGGCATAGAAGCAACATTCCCCGTACGGAAATCAATGTTTAACCCATTGTCACGTGCATTTTTCCGTGCAATAGTAAAAAAAGTTTTACTTACATCAAGCCCGGTTATTTTATAGTTACCCAGCTTTGCAAGTTCAATGGATAATAAGCCCGGCCCGTATCCTATTTCCAAAACTTTCATTCCATCATTTATTTTCATAGAAATACTCTGTGCCCAAACTCTATATAAATACAGCATATTACGCCTAGCTGATTTATCGTATGAACGGGCAATAATGCCCTCCATGCCTACACCTATATAACCTTTTGATTTCATTTTTTCTCCAAATATTTGAAATATATTAGATAAAATAATTTGGAAGAAAATATTTTTAAATAATTTATCGGTGAATCAGCTCTAATGATCGGTAAAATGTCTTAAAATTAAATTTCATGTTTTTTCTTTAAGTCAATCTTAACTAAATAACGACTTGCGATTAGGCTGCTTGACTTCGCAGAAGCGGCTATAACAGGTATATTACCTATCTGATTGCGGATGGACAGAACTGTTGAATAGAATTGAATTGCCGGTAGTCTTAGCTAAGCCGGCTTGTCACAGCGAAGTTGAAATCGAAGCTGCGTCATTTTTATTTGAGTTGTTTACAAAAGTAATCTTCTCTCTCGAATAAGTTCTGACGCTTAACCAGTCAGCTCCTTTCAGAGAGGACATTTTCGCGGATATTACATCGAGCAGTTTAGTAAAATGAAGGAATTAAAGTTGAATTTCTTAATTAGAATTTATTCTGTTCAGTAAGTAAGTTTTTAAGGTCTCAATTCCATAATAATTCGATTCATACACGCATTTGATCATATTAATCCGTCATCCGATGCTTGCTTCAAATTTCATCCATGCTAAAGTGAAATCTGTTATTGTCATAGCTTTCATCACTAACATACAGTGGTACAGTGAAAGTAATCTTAATCTATATTAATTTGGTATGTGAAAATTTATACCTCTAATAAAGCAAATTCAGTATTAATAGTTTTAACTTTCATTTCTTCCAAATCGAATGGCTTGGTAGTAATATCGGCTTGATACTGCCCCCAGGTCTTTTCATCGAAAATAAACATAGTCCTGCCTGCTATTTCCGTATGTCTGCCTGGTTTAAAAGTTGTTTTAATGCCAGTTGCATAAGATCTATTCATATCGAGTGCAACAATATCGGCAAGCATTACCGGGAAATATGTTTTGAACGGACGGTTAACTGTCCTTGGAAGTCCTAAAAAAGCATGAAAACCTTTTGGATATTTTGAATGGATGCGCCATTCATAGGTACTGAATTGTTTAAATTTTTCTATAATGCCATCTTCATCCATATAAACTTTTCCTAAATTCATTTTTACTCTTTCAAACAGTGTATATATTTTAGGTGTCGCCCGTTTGAAAAAAGATAATTTACGCTCAAATAATTTGTAAAATATTCCGCACTCATATTCCATGCTATGATCTTCAAATAGCTTTCGTTCGGCTTTATCTGTCATATTATATGCTAAACACATTTTGTCCTACAATTCTTTATATCTTATAATTATAATTTCTATCTTAAGAATCTCAATTCTAGGATAGTTCTATTTATATTATTAAAATAAAGTCTACGAAAGTTAAAGATGGTGATATTGGTCTCAATTCTAGGATAGTTTGCTTCATACGGCAAAACTTGAAAAAAATTCACACTTTTCTCTATGTGGTCATTGGCAACTGATTTTTATGGTTCATTTTTATATTCCAAAAACTAAAAGAAACATTAAAGACTTATTCTTTGCTTGTAACTATTAATTTGCAAATATACTTTGACTGCCGAAACAACGTACCCATTAGTAAGATTAACTCTCTCTGCGAAAACTATTTGATACAAGAAAAGAACTTGGAAAAAAGTAATTTTCCACAAAATAAATTTGTTAAGAAATTTCTTTTTATAAGTTGCCATTTCATTGCTTTGTAAGGGTTTTGCGCTAAAACTGCCGTCCATAGCTAACGGCTAAGACATATACGCAATGCCGACAACTCGGTAAAGGGTGCATATCCATCTGCTAACGGATTCTCTTCAAGCACGGTTTGCAAGTTTATTAATTTTGTATTATCACTTTAAACAAGTTAGCTGAAACAGCTTGCCCGCCTTTGGCGGAGAACAACAAACTTTAAAATTTATGAAATGCCGAGTACGAAAAAAACGGTCACATTGTACAAAGTATTCTGCCATTGGCATTCCTTTGGAACTTCGGAGATACATTTGTTACACCAAAACTTAATTTAAGCAGTATTCATTTTATTTTGATATTATTAATTTTCCAAAGGCCCATAGATTTATCCTTAAATATTCCTTCCTTTTCATTACAACCTTCATTTAGAATATATTCTGGTTTTCCAAAATTAAATGGCGATAATTCTAAATTAATGGGCCTCCATCCTCCGGTGGGGATATCTTTATTTGTTTCTTCTTCCGGAAATGTCGTCGTCATCAAATAAGTGCATTTACTTTCCATTATCCTTTTAAGTGATTTTTTGATGTCTTCGATCGAAAAATGAACTAAACAATCACGGCAAAATATCAAATCATATTTAGGGATTACATCCTCAAGCAAATTGAAATAGACAAATTTGATACTTTTGTTTTGATATTTTACCCTATTCTTATCTATTAACTTATCTACTATATCGCCACCTAGATATGAGTATCTATCAAGGTTTAATTGACTGAACCAATTAAAATCTCCGCATGGTAAGTCAAATATTGTTTTTATCTCATAATTGTTGAATATCTCCGGCAATCTTTCAATTATCTTATAAGTCTGGATTATGCTTGATCCAATTCCAGAAACTGTTTCCTCTTCCAACCATATTTTATTTTCTGATATTTCAGTAAATATTTCTTTGTGTGATTTACCTATAAATTGTGTCCCTTCTGAATAAGGATATAGACTTGATCGGTTTATCATATAGTGTGTCCATTTATTAATTGAATTTTCTTTTGCATCTGTTGTTACAATGACCTTGCATTTAACTCGCTATCCATGACTAATGACAATGTTAAAATCACCATAGTAAAGATTATGCAAAATGAGTGCAAATTACTCTGTACACACGGTTTGCAACCAATTTAATTATTTACGAGCATTTTGAATCCGTCAATTACTTGACCTTAACCGAACGGTCGACTTAAAATTGTAAAAAGCCGAGTATGATCCGTCAGCCGACAGAAGCGGTCGGATTGATATGCTTGACTTTTTACTTATTAAAGTAGTTGGTTACTTTCATAATACATAGTTAATAAGCTTGAACTCTTGTAATAGTTTCTGACTATTATAATATTGCATTTTTACTATTCCAATTCCGGGAGAAACATAAGTATCCCAATATTCCATTTTATCGATGTCTAAATATTGGCGATATTGAATACATTCATATTCTTTGGAATTTAAATTAAACTTAACATTTACGTTTATTACTTGATAATTTTCGTATGTGTCCCCCACCTTACATGGATATTTGTATACTAGGACTTCTTCTGATGTACTGTTAAAATTATAATAATAATAACCAAAGCCAGTTTGGTTTCTAGTCAAGAAATCTACATTAGAATTAATATTATTTGTTATTTTGTACCACAAAATATTATTGATTGTTGTATCACTTTCAACAGAATCCTTTTGAGAAGAGTTGTAAATCTCCATTCCTGAAGTATCATAATTGGTAATTGAATATTCCCACAAATTACCAATTTGTAAAGGCACAATTTCTCCAAATGAACTTGAAGAATCCCCTACAGAATTATCTTTACACCCAATAAAAAATATTCCTACCGTGAAAATTATAATATATATGACTTTATTCATATTCTTACACCATTATATTTATGTAACCCAACAGCATTGCTCATAACCCGCCGCCCATTTTATCCGGCGTAGTCTGAAAGACGAAGACGGAAACAACGGGCAGGTATGAAATAACCAAGCCGAGGATTTGGCAAACCATATGTAATTTTCTTCGAACATATGGTTTGCAAGCTAATTAATTTTATATGTCAACGTTAATCAATCCGCCGAAGGCGGATGCCGAACTAAAATATCAAAGCTAAAAATTGCAAATTGCCTGTACCGTGTTTGCAGTCAGGTTGATGTGCTGATTCTATGCTAATATATCTTTTTTCTTTATAATTTTAGTTCTAACGATTAGTAAAAATTAAAAAGTATTTGTGTACCTGAAATTAAATATTATTTAAATAATTTATTATAAAAAAGTATTTATCAATTTAATTTACCATTAATAGTACGCTCTGCGGTTTTTGAAAATATAACATTTCCGGTTAATCGTGATACAGAATAAATTAATCGATTAATAGTTATCTTATCATAAGTATTGAAATCACCTCCGACTTTTGACAATGTGTACAATACACACCAAGTAGTATCTACAGATTGCCTATTGATTATAGCAATGGCTTGTGAACCATTAATGTTATAATGCCACACAAACCAAAAATATTCTACAAATTCTTGAACAGATACAGTATCTATTGGTCGGAAATTCAATTTTGCAATGAGTGGTGTAGGATGGAAACTATCATACATTGATCTATCGATATATGTTAATTTATGTACTCGATCCAAAGAAATATTTTTGGTGTTACTTTTATCCTCCAATCGAAACTGAAAATATTTGTTGGCTTCAAGCTCTGATGAAATTTTACGATGGTATAAATTATTTTCCTCAGTTAATTCGACCCATTTCAAAGCTTGTTCAAGACTATCAGTTGAAAGCTCTGAGGAGTTCGAAGTCCGTTCCTCAAGAGGAAGAATGCTTAATGTATTGACATAATAAATTGATCCGCTATCTAAATTTTCCTGATAAAAACCTTTTGGATATTTAAATGAAGAATACACAATAGAAAGGACCGATGAATCAGCTATAATAAGAGAGTCAAATGTTACTTTAAAATTATTTGATACACCAGGTTCTGTAGGCATTTGATTATTTGGTGAACATCCAAACATTAATATTACAAAAGGTACTATAAAAAAGAAATTTCTCATATCCTTAATATCATAATGAAACAGATGTTTAAACTAATTTGAATAATATGGAAAGAAGAATATATATATGGAAACTCTTAAAATTATTTAAACATATAAAATTGTTTATTAATATAAAATGAAAAACGTTTTATTAAATTATTTATCATATTATTATAAAAATTTTATAAAATTGATTAGGCACATAACGGCCTTGCGCATAACCCGCCGCCCATAACAAGTTTGTAAAATAGGATTGAACTGCTAATAATCTCTGAAGTGAAAGCTAAGCCTAGGCACTTTGAACAAGTTAACCGAAACGTGGTACTAACACCAATGACATTTGAAAACCCCAGGCGCGATTGCGCGGTCAGATATTATGTTTAAAAAGTCTCAAAGATTAACTTGATTTGTTCAACATTTCAAAGGAGACTTTTAATATGAAACATCTTAGCTTTAACAATTAAACTTTCTTTATCGGCATCGATACCCATCTCAATAACTGGAGAGTTACAATCCGTAACTGCTCTATTGAACTTAAAACCTTTTCAATGAACCCTTCTCCGGATGAACTTTATAATTATCTCATAAATCATTATCCCGGCGGCATATACTATGTTGTCTACGAAGCCGGTTTCTGCGGCTTCTGGCCTTACAGAAAGTTCACCGAACTAGGCATTAACTGCATTATTGTTAATCCTGCTGATGTTCCTTCTTCCGGCAAAGAAAAAGCTGTTAAAACTGATCCTAATGATTCCCGCAAGCTTGCTCGTGAACTTGAGAACGGTTCTCTTAAGGCTGTTTATGTTCCCGACATCTTCTCTGAACAGCTTCGTTCTCTTATGAGGCTTCGGTTCCGTCTTTCTCAGAACCAAACCAGAATTAAGAACAGAATTAAAATGCTTCTTTATAATTACGGCATCACTATACCTAAAGAACACCTTACCAATTCACGTTGGTCCGGGTATTTTATTCACTGGCTTAAGTCTGTTAATCTCTATTCGTCTGCCGGACAGTACACCCTTAACAATCTTCTTCTCCAATTAGATCAAACCAGAGAACATCTTAAGAATATATTAAAACAATTAAGACTAGAAACTAAAGAGCAAAATGCTTCTAACGTTATCTCTTCCTTAACTTCTGTTCCCGGAGTTGCCTTTATTACTGCTATGAGTCTCTATACTGAAATTATTGACATCAAACGCTTTAATACTTTTTAACAGCTCTGCAGTTTTGTCGGTCTTGTTCCTTCTATTCATTCTTCCGGAGAAACCGAATATACTAAAGGAATTACTTTCCGGCACAACAAGTTTCTTCGTCCTCTGCTGATTGAAGCTGCTTGGACTGCCGTTAAGAAAGATCCCGCTCTTACTTTAAGATTTAATGAACTGATTA
>JBJKQE010000194.1:0-14885 GCA_046705645.1 Ignavibacteriaceae bacterium
GTCTCTTGCTTGTACGGAGAAGAACCAAGCCAGTACCCGATTTTCAAATCGGTAATAAAACTGCCTGACATAGATAATGCCGTACAAACAACGCCTCCGATTAACAACGCAGCAATCATTCCCGAGGTGCCGCTAAGCCCGATTGAGACTAAAATAATAGAGGATAAAATTAATGTCATTAAAGTCATTCCGGAAACGGGATTTGTTCCAACTATAGCAATGGCGGTTGCTGCAACTGTTGTAAATAAGAATGAAATTATTAAAACAATTAGTAATCCAACCAAAGCATAAAACCACGTATTAACCACACCAAGAAGGAAGAAAATAAAAATTACACCGGCAGTTGCAATAATTGCGAATGCTATTACTTTCATAGTAAGATCGCGGTGTATTCTTAATTTATCTTCGATAACAGCTTTTTTCCCCATAATCTCTTTTACAGCAAGAGAAAAAGCGGACCCTATTATTTTAGAAGATTTGATAATTCCTATAATGCCTGCCATTGCAATTCCGCCTATTCCTATGTGCCTAACATAATTGGCAAATATCTGCTCGGGAGACATGTCTTTAATCAATAATGTAACATTTGCGCCGAGAGGAGTTGTTAAACTCTGTCCGATATATGCAACTAATGGAATAAGAACATACCATGACACAAACGAGCCTACACAAATTATAGCAGCATATCTTAATCCGATAATATATCCTAGTCCTAAAATTGCTGCGCCAACATCAAGTTTAAAAACCATTTTTAACTTATCCGCTAATCTTTCGCCGAACGGAAAAACACGTGAAGTAAAAACTTCATTCCACCAGCCGAAGGAAGCAACAATAAAATCATATAAACCGCCTATTATTCCGCTTACCACCAGAACAAAGGCCTGGTTGCCGCCTTTTTCTCCCGCTACCAGCACTTCGGTAGTTGCAGTAGCTTCGGGAAATGGATATTTGCCGTGCATATCTTTTACAAAATATTTTCTGAACGGGATTAAAAATAAGATTCCTAGTACGCCGCCGAGTAATGAAGCAAGAAATATTTTATAGAATTCGGCATTAAGATGAAGAATATATAATGCAGGAATTGTAAAAATCGCACCGGCTACAACAGCGCCCGAAGTTGATCCGATAGATTGGATAATTACATTTTCACCAAGGGCATTTTTCCTTTTTATTAAGGACGATAAACCGACGGCAATAATTGCAATAGGAATGGCCGCTTCAAAAACCTGTCCTATTTTTAAGCCGAGATATGCGGCAGCAGCGGAAAATATTACTGCCATTATTAATCCGATTATAACCGAATAAAAACTTACTTCCGGTACCTGTTTATTCGGAGGCATTACCGGGATGTATTCCTCCCCGGGCTTTAATTCGGTGTAAGCATTTGCAGGCAGGCTTTTTAAATTTTCACCGTTAATGTGTGTTTCGCTCATAATATTTTTCCAATAATAATTTTTTAATGAGTTCTTACATATGTTAAATCTAAATTCGGATTGTATTTATTTAAAGATTTTTGGCCATTTATAAAGATTTTAGTTAAAACAGAGTGGAAATATACTGTTATTGCCAGATTACAGATAACTAAGAATGCAGATATTCTTGCAAGCGTATGCATTAAAAATGTTTTTTTCATTAATCCCCATTAACAATTAAATACGAGGCAAAGTTAAGAAGAATTTATGTGATAAATCAATTAAAAAATTGAATTTATTACGGTATGTTGTTCCCTTTTATTATTTTTAATTCTATGAAAGGAAATCTTTATTTAGTATCTACGCCAATCGGCAATTACGATGACATTACAATCCGCGGTTTAAACATATTAAAAAATTCGGATTTTATTATTTGTGAAGAATTTAAAGAAGCGCGCCGTTTGTTATCTCATTACCAAATTTCCAAGGAACTGGTTTCTTTAAATGAACATAATGAAAAAGAAATTGTAAATGATATTATCTTAAGATTGATAGAAGGAAACTCCGCAGCATTAATTTCAGATTGCGGTACACCATTATTCTCCGATCCGGGACATTTGCTTGTGGAAGTCTGCATTTCGCAGAGTATTAAAGTAGTGCCGATACCAGGAGCAAATTCAATGATTCCTGCATTAACCGGTTCCGGTTTTGATATTGAAAAATTTTATTATTACGGATGGCTTTCTCCTAAAAAGGATATAAGAAGAACACAGCTTCTGCAAATAAAAAAAGTAAATGAGGTAATAGTAATTCTGGATACACCTTATAGATTAAAAAGTCTTTTAACAGATATTGTTAAGATTATAGGGAAAAATATCCCTTCCGTGCTGGCCTTTCAGCTTACAATGGAAAATGAGAAATTTTTTAGGGGGACAACTGAAGAAATATTGAACATCTCAGAGAAGCAGAATTTGAAGGGGGAATTTGTTTTGATCATTAACAATAGAAAATAGTAAATTATCTCTAAAAACATTCTCGGTAAATTTTTAGGATTTAATTAACTGTGCAACATTCTCGATATGATAGGTATGCGGAAACATATCAACTGGCCTGATTTTAATTAGCTTATAATTTGCCTGCGAGAATAATTTTATATCTCTTACCTGCGTAGTTGGATTGCAGCTTACATAAACAATCTTATCGGGATTTAATTTAATTACATCATCAACAGTGTTTTGGTGCATGCCGCTTCTGGGTGGATCTAAAATAACTACTTCAGGTTCTGGGAGATTTTTCACTTCAACAATTGGTAAGAATGATTTATACAAGTCGGCTTCAATAAAGTGAACATTCTCAATTTTATTTATCTTTTTATTTTCTTCTGCATCTTTAATTGCAGATTCAATGGTTTCAAATGCATAAACCTCTTTTGCTTTGCCGGAGATAAAAATAGAAATAGTTCCGGCGCCGGAATAAAGATCATAAACTATTTCATTTCCGGTTAACTCTGCAAAATCAAGGGCTGTTTGATATAGCCTTTCGGCCTGAAGAGTGTTTGTCTGAAAAAAGGAATTTGCGCTAATCCTAAAATTGTATTTACCTATATTATCAAAAATAAACCCGTTTCCATAATAAACTTTTTCATAATCGCCTGCGGCAACCGCTGCTTTTTTTAAGTTAATATTATTAATTAAGGTAGTTATTTGAGGAACTTGTTTAATCAAGAATTCAGTGTACTCTTTCATTAAATCATCATTCTCTTCTGATGTTACTAGGTTAACCATCAGATCATCAGAATGATGTGACGTTTTTATAACAAGATTTCTTAGGTAACCGGAATGAGTTTTAGTAGAATAAATAGAAATATTTTTTTCTTTAAAAAATGATCTGGTAAGGTTCAATATTTTATTGCTTAATTGCGATTGAAGAAAGCACTCATCGATATCCAGAATTTTATCGAAAACATTGGGGATATGTAAGCCGAGCGCAAAATTTCTATCGATTTCCTTGCCGGAATTAATTTCTTCAATAGTCAGCCATTTTTTGTCTGAAAAAGAAAATTCCATCTTATTCCGGTAGAAAAATATTTTATCGGAAGGAATTATTTTTTCAATTATAAAATCATTAAAGCCGCCTAACTTTCTGAAAATCTCTTCGACCTGTTCCTGTTTATACTTTACTTGAGCTGTATAATCTAGACTTTGTTGTTTGCACCCACCGCAGGTACCAAAGTATTTGCATCTTGCCTCGGTTCTAAAGCTTGATGGTGAGATAATTTCAATTGCTTTGGCTTCGGAGTATGACTTTTTAATTTTTCTAAGTTCTGCTTTAACTTTGTCTCCGGGATAAGCGCCTTCGACGAAAATTACATATTTTGATTGCTGTCCATTCGGTTCATCATTAACCGGTTTAGAATGGACTTTCTCTTTTGGAATCTTTGCAACACCTTTTCCTTCAAAGGCATACTTTTCAATATCTAATTCCAGAATATCACCTTTTTTCACTTCGTTGCTGCTTTCAATATTAACATTTTAAATCCCATATGATCATTTCCGCCGAGCTTTAAGTAAGCATTAGTTTCATGGCTTAACTTATTTAAAAACTTTTTATGATAGCTTTTTTCCTGATCGGTTAAATCATTCACTTTATTTTCTAAAATGCTGATGCTCATTTTATAAAAATCTTTAAGTGTATGGGAAAGATCCTGCTCAAATAAAACTTCGAATTTTCTTTCTTGATAATATTTTCCCAAATCATCAACAAACAGAGGAACTATCTCGGAGTTATCCCAGATATCTTTAACAAACACAGGCGGATTTTTTGAGTAACTTATATTTTCACCCACGCACAAGTATCCTTCCGGTTTAAGAATTCTTTTTATTTCTTTTATAATTTTATTTCTTTGTTTATTTGAAATTGAAGCTTGCGCATAAACAAGGTCAAAGCTAGAATCTTTGAAATCAGTGCTATCAAATTCCATCATTTTAACTGAAATATGTTTTTGCCCCGAAAGATATAGTCTAGTATTCAGCAATAGATCATTGTTTTCAACTATTATTGTTACTTCAAAAGCACCGTTATTTAATAATAATTTTGAAATCTCCTCGCAGCCTGCACCAAGAATAAGAATTTTCATATTTTTAATATCAACATGATTTAGAAGAGATTGCAGCTGTTTATCTGTCCCTGGAAGAAAATATTTTGTATTCATTTAAAACTTTTTAATTTGACTGCAAAGTTATGAAATAATTGCCTCTTATTCTTTTGTAGAAATAAGAATTGAGAGTCATTTTTCAGATAATTATATGTAAAAAACAGTTGTGATTTAACTTGACTGAGGCTGTGATTTCATTGCCTTTCAGAACAAGTTAAGCTATTTTTATAAATAAAAATAGAAAATCATATTGAGGAAATAATGAAAACTTTTCTGATTTCACTTCTATTAATCCCATTCGTTTTAATTGCTCAAACCAAACACCCTTTAACGGTTTCTGATTTATGGGCAATGCATAGAATCGGCTCTTTTGTACTTTCGCCGGATGGCAAAACAATTGCGTTTGATGCAACGACTTACAACATGGATGCAAATAAAGGAACTACCGAAATTTATTTAGTAAATGCCGACGGCAGTGATCTTCGTCCATTGATAAAATCGGAGAAAAGTGCATTCAATCCGAAATTTTCTCCTGACGGGAAAAAGATTGCTTATTTAATAGACAACCAGGTTCATACTTGTAATTTAGATGGATCTGATGATGCTCAAGTTACCGATCTTTATACCGGTGTTGATGATTATCGATGGTCAAGTAATGGAAAACAGTTCCTTCTTGTTTCATCGGTTTATCCGGATTGCGGTTCTCAGGATTGCAATAAAAAAATTGATGAAGAAAAAAAGGAATCGAAAGTTGATGTAAGGGTTCTTACCCACTTAATGTTCAGGGAATGGAATCACTGGCTGAACGGAAAGAGAAGCCATCTGTTTTTATTTGATACCGGATCAAAACAATATTATGACTTGAATTATAAAATGCACAACGATATGCCGCCGCTTGATTTGGGAAGCGATAACGATTTTAATTTTTCTCCTAACGGTAAATTTGCCGCTTACACGATGAATCCCGATACTGTAGTTGCAAACAGTGTTAATAATGAAGTTTATCTGGTAAATCTAACTGATGTAAAAAAAGATGAAAAAGCTCCTGTTAAAAAGATTTCCGAAAGTAAAGGAAATGATAATCAGCCTGTATTTTCACCTGACGGAAAGTATGTCGCTTTTACTTCTATGTTAGTTCCCGGTCATGAGTCAGCTCAATCTTATTTGGTTTTATATAATCGTTCGACAGGTAAGTTAAAGAATTTAACAAAAGGATTTGACAGATCTGTTTCTGAAATAGTTTGGTCGCCCGATTCCAAAACAATTTATTTTACAGCTAATAATGAAATCTTCAACTCTGTTTATAAAATTGAAATTGCAACCGGGAAAATAGAATTAATCTTAAAAGACCACAGCAACACTAATATAGCAGTTTCACCTGACGGCAAGACAATTTATTTCAAACAGCAGAAATCGACTAAGCCTTATGAAATATTCTCCATGAATACGGATGGCAAGAATATTAAAGAGATTACGGATCTTAATAAAGAACTATTGGCCAATGTTGAAATGATTCCTCTTGAAACTTTTTGGTGTAAGGGAGCGGACGGAAAAAATGTCGAATCAATTTTAGTAAAGCCTCCTTTCTTTAACCCGAATAAAAAATATCCTATGATATTTTTAATTCACGGCGGACCACAAGGACACTGGGAAGATGATTTTCATTATCGTTGGAATACTGAATTGTTTGCTTCTAAAGGTTACGTAGTTATTGCACCCAATCCTACAGGCAGTACAGGTTACGGCCAGCCGTTTACAAATGCTGTTTCAAGAGATTGGGGCGGAAGGCCGTATAAAGATCTTATGGATGTTTACGATTATGCGGTAAAAAACTTTAAATATATTGATCCGAAAAATACTTTTGCTGCAGGTGCATCATACGGCGGATATATGATTAATTGGATCGAAGGGCATACAGACCATTTTAATGCACTTGTTTCACACGACGGAGTATTCAATACTATAAGCATGTGGGGAACAACCGAAGAACTGTGGTTCCCGGAATGGGAATTTAACGGAACTCCATGGACAAATAGAGCTTTATACGAAAAATGGAATCCTCAAAGATTTATTCAAAATGCTAAAACTCCGATGCTGATTGTTGAAGGTAATCATGATTATAGAGTATTTCAAGACCAAGCATTTCAATTGTTTACCTCTTTGCAAAGGCTTGGAGTACCAAGTGAGATGCTGTTCTTCAACGATGAATATCATTTTGTTGTAAAGCCTCAAGATGCACGATTTTGGTGGGACTCAATTTTTAAATGGTTCGATCATTATAAAAAATAGGAGGGGATCATGGTTGATAAAGATATGGAAACTGAAGGTTTGGAAGATTTAAATGAACTTGATTTCGGCGGAGAGACCGAAGAGGATGTTAATAAAAAAATAGAATATGTTGAAGAGAATTTATGGACAAAGCTTGAACGTGTCGGAAAAAAGATTTCATTTGCCAAAGATATTCTTGCATTGGTAAGATATATGCGAGATCCGATCGTATCATGGCATAGAAAGGCAATTGTAGTTGCGGGTTTAGTTTATTTTATTTCTCCGATTGACGCTATCCCGGATATTACCCCGCTTATCGGTTACCTGGACGATCTTGGAGTTATAACCGCTTTGTTAAAATATTTGGGACATGAATTAATTCCGTATTATGATCCTTCTTATCATGCTTAGTTCTCTTTCAAATTAAAAAAATCATATAATTTTATGGGTTGCCGGAAAAATTATCTTGCAGCCCATTTCTATAATATTAAAAATAGACAAGGAATCACCTAATGAATTTTGTTATAAAAGAAAGTGAGATTTTATTTAAAGGAAAAGTTTTTGATCTGAAAGTCGATAAGATTGAATACAACAGCGGCAATGCCGGTATAAGAGAGGTTGCAATTCATCCCGGCGGTGCAGTTATAGTTCCAGTATTGGATAGCGGGAAAATTATTATGGTCAAGCAGTTTCGTTACCCGCTTCAGCAGACAATATTAGAATTACCAGCCGGTAAACTAAATAAAGATGAAGATCCGTACGTTTGCGCTGTTAGAGAATTAGAAGAAGAAACGGGGTATAAAGCGGGAAAGGTTGAAAAACTCGGAGCGATTTGTACGACCCCGGGTTTCTGTACGGAAATTTTGCACATTTACTTAGCTGAAAATTTAATACCCGGAAATCATAATAGGGAAGAAGGTGAATATGGAATGGAGATATTTGAATATTCATTTGAAGAAATCCTAGAGAAAATTTCTAAAGGAGAGATAATTGATGCTAAAACAATTTGCGGAATTCACCTGCTGAAGAGTATTTAAAATAAATGAGATTTTAATTAATTCAATTTGGCAAAATAAAAATCAAATTTTTTATTTTTTCTCTAATTCTTCCTTTTTGAAATTACAATGAAATTAAAGTAAATTAAGCAAGTTAAAATTAACACTGCTTATGATAAAATTCCTTTTGGTTAAAGATTATGCTCTAATTGAGCAGATAAACATTGAGTTTGGCAAAGGCCTAAATATAATTACCGGCGAAACCGGTGCAGGAAAGTCCATTTTAATTGATGCAATGAGCTTACTTTTGGGGGAGAGAGCCTCGATTGAAGTAATAAGAAAAGGATCTGTTAAATCAGTAGTAGAAGGAATCTTTGATGTTGAAGAAAATAAAAAAGTAAAAAAAATTCTTGAAGAAAATGAAATTGAATTTTTCCCCGAACTGATTATGAGGCGTGAAATTTCTGCAAAAGGTTCCAACCGATGTTTCCTTAATGATACTCCGGTTCCCTTAACACTTATTAAAGATGTTGGAAATTTACTTGTCGATCTTCACGGCCAGCATGAACATCAATCATTATTAAGAACCGAAACGCACATAGATTTTTTAGATGAATTCGGCAGTTTTGAAAATCAATTACTTGAATACAAAACTTTGTATGATTTATTAAATAAGTTAAATGATGAGTTTGTTTCTTTTAAAAACAAAGAATTATCAATTAAAGAGAAAAAAGATTTTTATGCTTACCAGATAAAGGAAATTGATGCGGTTTCTCCTGAAGAAGACGAAGAAGGGAAACTTAATGATGAACTTAAAATACTTGAAAATTCAGAAAAGCTTTTAGGTCTTACTTCAGAGATTTATGAAGCTTTGTATGAATCCGAAAATTCCATAAATGACAGGCTTGCACAAATTGAAAATGAACTAAGCGAGTTGGAAGAAATTGATAAATCGTTTTCTGAAATTACCGGTGATTATGAAACAGCAAAAAATTTAATTAATGAAATTTCCAAATTCATTAGAGATTACAATTCTAAAGTTGACCTGGACCCGGATAACTTGGAATTAATTAGAGAAAGATTGGGATCATTAAATTTATTGAAGAAAAAATACGGCGGAACAATTCAATCCGTTATAGAATACCGTAACAAAATCGGAGAAGAATTTGATCTGGCTGAAAATTATGCCGAAAAAATTTCAGAGCTTGAAAAAAAAATAAATGAATTAAGAAAAAAATGCGGGGAAGCGGCCGATGTACTTTCGCAGAAAAGAAAAACAGTTTCTAAGAAAATTCAAAAAGAAGTGAAAGAAGTTTTAGGTGACTTAGGAATCGCAAACTCATCTTTTGAGGTTAAGATAGCTCAAACACCTGCAGACAAGGGAAACGGAAATTATATAATAATTAATGGTAAACCATTTAAATTTAATTCATCGGGATATGATGAAGTGGAATTCTTTATCTCTACAAATCCCGGAGAAGATGTAAAGCCATTAGCAAAAGTTGCATCAGGCGGGGAAGTGTCTAGAATTATGTTAGCACTAAAAACAATACTGGCAAAGAATGACAAACTTCCATTATTAATATTTGATGAAATAGATACCGGTGTAAGCGGAAGGGTTGCACAGAAAGTAGGTAATTCATTAAAGGCGCTTGCATCATACCATCAAATAATTTCAATAACTCATCTACCTCAAATCGCGGGTTTGGCGGATCATCATTATGCAGTGGAGAAAAAACAAACAGAAGGCCGGGTTGTTAGTTCAATCCGTAAATTAAATAAGGAAGATCGAATTAAAGAAGTTGCAAAACTAATGAGCGGGGAAAAAGTTACCGAAGTGAGCATAAAAGGCGCTAAGGAATTGATGGGATTTTAATGTTGTTAATGTTAAATAAATATTATGAATTATTGAAAGCGTTATTTATTTCCTCTTTTTTCACTTTCTATTAAGAGAAAAGAATGAAATTGCAGGAAAATCATATTTGGCATCTATTTTGATTGAAAATGACTAAATTGTTTCGGACATTTAAAAGCGGACTAAAATTAATTTAATTGAGAGGATCGATAATGAGAAAATACTTCTATGTATTAATTCTTTTATTGTTGATTGCAAAACCTTCTTTTTCCCAGCAGGACCAATTTGCTAGTTTTGCTGAGAATAATATCAACGGATTTGCACAACCATTTGTAACCAGCCTAGGAGAAGGTTTAAACACCGGGGGGTTTTATACGGCATATGTACCTAAATTGTTCGGCTTTTCTATAAGTTTTAGAGCTATGTATATATTAATTCCAAATGATCAAAAAACATTTACACCAACTCTGCCGGAAGGTTATACTGCTGCCAAACCTACAGCAACTTTTTGGGGCGATCAAGGAGGAATTTATTCAGGACCTAACGGTTATGTAACTTATATTAATGGAATCAACAAATCAGGTACGCCTTTTTACATGCCGCAAATTACAGGCAGTTTGCTGGGAACAGAATTACTGATAAGATATTTACCTCAGCAGAAAGTCGGCGATAAAAATTTAAATTTCTTTGGTATTGGAGTTAGACATAGTATAAGCCAATATCTTCCTTTAGTTCCGGTAGACTTGGCCGTTCAGGTATTATATAATAAATTGACGCTTCAGGATATAATAACTGCAAGTACCTTTGCTGTTAATGGAGAAGTCAGCAAGACATTAGGCATGTTTACAGCCTACGGAGGTATTCAATATGAATCTTCTAAATTTGATTTTTCATATACATTAAATGCCGATCCAAGCAGTGCTGATCCGGCACTCCATCAGTCCAGAGAAATTAAAGCTAGCATAAATGGCAAAGATAATTTCAGAATTATTGTTGGTGCCTCAGTTAAGCTGGTAGTTTTAGTTTTAAATGTAGACTATAACATAAGTTCGCAGCCGATCTTGAGCGGTGGTATATCCTTGGATTTTTAAATAGGAGCATAGAATGAAAAAATATTTATTAAAATCTTTTATTGCTGTAATAGCATTAGCTTTGTTTTCTTTAAATGGATGTATTTTGGATTCGTTTAATTCCATAACCCAAAATATCCCGATTTCGCAGACATTTGTCTTAAGCAGCAGCCAGACATCTTTCAGCAATACTCAATATATTGACTTATCAACATCTTCAATTTACCAGAATTATCAAGATAAAATTCAAAGCCTTAAATTAATTCGGGCTGAATACAGGACTATAAATATAAGTCCTTCCAGTTTAAGCGGGAATATAAGTTTTAATTTATCCGATCAAAATGGTAAACTATTGTTTACTCTGTCTCTAGGGCAAATAACACCTGCTAATTATCAAAAGACACCTCTTGAATTTTCACTAACAGAAGCTCAATTAAGCATGGTAAATGATTATTTGTCGGAGCTATCCAATAATAAATTCCAGGCTACAATTTCAATCACTAATATCCAATCATCAACAATGCCTTATGTTTTAATAGGAGCAGTTGATGCAGTTTTTGAAATGAAGAGCGAACTCTAATTTAATATTATAATTATCTCTAAAAAGATCCGTGCAGATTATACTGCACGGATCTTTTTATTTTTGTATACTTGCCTGCAAAAAAGTACCTTTTCCATACATAATAATTTTACTTTCAGACCACTCTTTATTTTTTGTGAGTAGTAAATTGAAAGATTCGGCTTTATATATTCATATTCCTTTTTGCGACCATAAATGTATTTATTGTGATTTTTATTCAATCATAACAACGGATAACATTTCAAATTTCCTTTCCGCAGTCAAAAAAGAAATAAAATATTATTCAAATCTATATTCGGAAGATCATACCTATTCATCAATCTTTTTCGGAGGCGGAACTCCATCTTTAATGAAACCTTATTATTTACAAGAAATTATTTCTTCACTTAAAGATAATTATCAGATTAATGAAAACGCTGAAATTACAATGGAAACAAATCCCGGTACAGTTGATAAAAATAAACTTGAAGAATTCCGTAAAGCCGGTATAAACAGAATAAGTATCGGTATTCAATCATTTCATGATGATGAATTAAAATTTTTAACTAGAATTCATAATATGGAAACTGCAATTCTTGCTGTTCAAGATGCAAAAAATTCGGGGTTTGATAATATAAGTATTGATTTGATCTTTAATCTTCCTGGTCAGACTAAGAGTAAATGGAAATATAATTTGCAGAAAGCTGTAGATTTACCAATTAATCATATTTCCGCATACAGCTTAATTTTAGAGCGCGGGACAATTTTAAATAAAATGGTTCTTGACGGAAAGGTAACTATTCAAGATGAAGATTACGATGCCGAATTGTATGAGCTTACGATAGATTTTTTACTTTCAAATGGTTTTTCTCAATACGAGGTTTCCAATTTTACAAAACCAGGATATGAATGCCGCCATAATAATGCATACTGGAGATACCGGGATTATTTAAGTTTTGGTCCTTCCGCACATTCATTTGTAAATAGTAAACGGTGGTGGAATTTTTCAAGCCTCAAACATTATATATCAGAAATTGAAAGATACGGAAAAGCTGAGGCTAATTCGGAAGTTATTAATGATGAAATGGCATTAAATGAATATGTTATGCTGGCATTAAGAAGTAAAGGGATAGATCTAATAGAATTAGAAAAAAAATTCGGGAAAAGTTGGATAAGTCGAAATTTTAATTATATTAAAAAATTAGATGAAAAGAATTTAGTCGAGTTAAAAGATAATTTCCTGAATCTCACAAAAAGCGGATATGCTGTCTGCGATGAAATATTAAGTAAGCTGATATAATTACCATTCTTCAGCTTATGAAATAGAAATTTAAAAGGGGTGATTAGTAATTTTTAACAAAAATAAACTAGTCTCATGTTTAAAATAAAATTAAAGCTTCACTGGCAAATTCTTATTGCTCTTGTTCTTGGAGCAATTTTCGGATTATTATTCCCTGAAAATGTTAAAGATGTAAAATGGATGGGCGATTTATTCCTTCGTGCTCTTAAGATGATAATCGTTCCTCTTGTTCTTACTTCAATTGTATCCGGTGTAGTAAATGTGGGGGCTGCTCAAAATCTTGGTAAAATGGGTTTGAAGACTTTTGCATATTATATAATTACAAGTTTAGCGGCAATCATTGTGGGACAAATACTCGTCGATATAATTAAGCCGGGAGTCGGTGCAGACCTTGGATTAAAAAAGGAGGTCGCGGGCTTGCATGCTGTTTCGCACGGAATAGGCAGTATCTTATTAAGAATAGTACCGGACAATATTTTTAGAGCTCTTGCTTCCGCAGATATGCTTGCAATAATATTCTTTTCAATATTGCTCGGCTATTTTATTACAAAAATTGCTGAGGAATATAAAAAGCCAATAATCAATTTATTTAACGGCGGTTTTGAAGTAATGATGAAGATTACTTCATTTATTATCAAGTTTACTCCGCTTGGAATTTTTGGAATTGTTGCAGGCGTAGTAGCTGAACAGGCCGGAGATAAAGCTGCACTTCTCGAAATTGCCGGCCGTCTTGGACTTTATATGTCGTGTGTTTTACTCGGATTAATGTTTCATGCTTTTGTTACTCTTCCACTAATTTTAAGGTTTATCGGTAAAGGAAATCCCTGGAAGCATTTTAAATTAATGACAACTCCGCTGCTCACGGCATTTTCAACTTCTTCATCAGGAGCTACTCTGCCGTTAACAATAGATGCAATAGAAAATGAAGTTGGTGTTTCAAATAAAGTATCTAGCTTTGTTCTTCCATTAGGTGCCACTATAAATATGGACGGGACTGCTTTATATGAATGTGTTGCAGCAATTTTTATTGCTCAAGCATATGGAATTCATATGGATTTCTACCATCAAATTATAATAGTGATTACAGCGCTGCTGGCCTCAATTGGAGCTGCCGCTGTACCTATGGCGGGTCTTGTTATGCTTACAATTGTTTTAACTGCCGTCGGACTTCCGCTGGAAGGAGTTGGATTAATAATTACTGTCGATAGAATCCTCGATATGTGCAGAACCACAGTTAATGTATGGAGCGATTCATGCGGTGCTGCTGTTATCGCGAAAACCGAAGGCGAAACATTAAATATTTCAATTAATCCTTAAACAACGGTATTCCGATACATGCATCCGGTTCGGTTATTTTTATTAAATCTGCTATTGAAGGCGCAATATCAACTGTATAAACCGGAGTATTTACAGTCTGCTTGGGAATATGCCAGCCGTAAAACAACATTGGTACATGCGTGTCATAATTATAGGGAGCGCCGTGTGTTGTACCTTTTTTTAATAATTCAGGAAGATAAGCCGGCTGCATGGTAACAGCAATATCACCGGAACGTGCCGGATTAAATCCATTAAGGGTTAGATTTGTTGAAGTCCTTTTTGCTGTTTTTCCTTCCAGATCATCTCTAGTAAATATTGATGCTATTTCAGGAAAATTATCTCTTAAATAATCTGCAACTCTCTGTTCTATCAAATGTAAATTAAGTCCTTTTTCATTAATTACGTTTCTATCAAAAAATATTTGGTTGTTAGAAATATTCTCAATCAAATTTGAAGCATTGAAATTCTTTTCGGTAAAAATATTTAAGGAATCTTTCACGTTTTTAAAGTTTAATTCTCCTGTGGGCAGATGATGTTCTGCCAAAAACCCAGGAGTCGGTAATGCGGCATGATCTGCCGTGAGAAATAATAAGTAATTTCCTTTGCCTACTTGTTTGTCTAAAGCTTTTAAAAGGTCGGCAATTTGCGCATCAAGCTTAATGTAAGTGTCTTCAATTTCAAATGAATTTGTTCCGTAAGCATGTCCTATAAAATCTGTTGATGAAAAACTGACTGCAAGGAAATCGGTTTGTTTGCCTTCGCCAAGTTTTTCGCTTTTTATAGCTGCTTTTACAAATTCTTCAACTATTTGATTTCCAAACGGCGTCGATTCCAAAATAGCATATTTAGATCCCGGTTTTATATGGTTAAAGGTGTGCGGGAAAGAAGTCTTACCTTCGGAGAAAACATCTTTCTCATATGGAACTTCATCCGGTGCACAAATTTGATAATCCGA
>JBJKQE010000195.1:0-15835 GCA_046705645.1 Ignavibacteriaceae bacterium
TATAGGTAATGAGTTGAATGAGAATTAAAACAGGGTTTACGTAAATAGTGGTTGTCATTCCGGCCTCCGAGCCGGAATCTCCTAAATTCTGACTTTCTCCGAAACACCAATTATTTATTACCCCGCAAGGGGTTACATAAATTTAGGCCGGGACATCGTCCTGGCTATTTTAATTATAATTCATTGTAAACTCTGAAAGAGTGACATAATATTAATCCCATACATACCCTTCATCATATTCAATATTATATTCCTTTAAAAATAAAAGGTATTCTTCTTGAAAACTCTTTCTTCGATGATGCTCTTCTTGATTAAATATATAGGATTTTATTCGTTCTACCTCAGATTTACCAATTGAAAATATTCCGTAACCATTCTGCCATGCAAATTTTAATAATGATCTGTTTTTAGTTTTTATCCATTTTGATGATTCTCTTTTAATTTCACCAATAAGTTTTGCAATAGAAATATTGCGTGATAATTTACAAAGAATATGTACATGATCAGCTGTCCCGCCTACTAAAACGACATGACAATCTAAGTTATTGCATGTCCCTCCTAAATATGAATACATCTGTTTTTTTATATCACCACCGGTTAGAAATGGATATCGATTCTTTGTAGAAAAAACAATGTGAACAAAAATGTTAGCCAATGATTGAGGCATGACTTCACCCTTTTAATTATTTAACTCTTTCAGAGTAATTTTTATATGGTCCCTTTTATACCTGGAGGCGTTGCCTCCAGCTAGTTTATAATTCCCCTTCGGGGAATTAAACAGCCTGGTTTATAAATTTATTGTCATTCCGGCCTTCGAGCCGGAATCTCTTAGATTCTGGCTTTCGGCAGAATGACAATATAAATTCGGAAAGATTTCTCCCTCCTGCCTACCGGCAGGCAGGTCGGTCGAAATTACGGAACCAATGTCAATACAATAATCAGATTTCACAGATACATCTTTACTGCATCATAAACCATATCAACATTCAATTCTTTTATGCACTTAAATTTAACGTCATCTCTAAAGCAGATAAGCGGACGGGGAGAATATATAAAGCAGGGAGCGCAGTCGAGGTTTAATGTTACAATTTTATGCTCGGTTTTCCAGGGATGGATATAATTCGGATTTGTCGGACCGATAATAGCAACAACTTTTTTATTTACTGCCGATGCAATGTGCATCATGCTGGAATCATTTGTAACAAACAAATTGCATCTCTTAAGGACTGCAACACTTTCGGGCAGGTTATTCGTCTTAACAGAAAAAACATTTGGCGAATTTATTCCCGAACAAATTGATTGTTTTAATTCATCTTCTTCAGGTCCGCCGAATATTAAAAGCTTTGCTTTATTCTGCCCAACTAGTCTTTTGCCAAGTTCAATAAATTTTTCCGGTTCCCAGCGTCTTTTAATATGATTTTTTAATGTAGCGCAGCCGGGATGAAATCCAATCACCAAATCGTCTTCTTTAATATTAAGATTTTTAATATAACTTTCAGCAAAAGTTAAATCTTCATTAGTCAGTGGAAAATTGAGCGAAGGTTCTTCATCAAATTTTTTGTTTAATAATTTTTCTGTAAGCTTAATATTCTCCTGGACATTATGAAGCGAGTCATCTTCCGTTATGCTAACATTATTCAAAAAGCCGAATTCTCTTGCATTACGCCTTAAATAATTTACGCCGGTCCGTTTCTTTGCCCCGATAAAATAATTTATAAGATTATATTCTTTTCTGTTTGAAGGATAAACATTTATTGAGGCATCATATTTTTTCCTAATCTTTAAAACAAACAGCAGAGATTTTAACGAACCTTGATTAAGGAAATCGGAATAATACACATTGTTAATATCCGGATTTCTTTCATACATATCCTTAACTGCTTTGAACATTGTCAGTGCATCTATTTGAGTATCCGGGAAAGACTGGCGCATCAGCTTTAATGCCGGAGTAAACATTAGTGCGTCACCAATTCCGGATAGTGCCAGGATTAAGATCTTCATTTGCGGTTATTATTTGTAAACGATAATAATAATAAACTTTTAACGAACAATTATAATTATTTCTGCTGATTTTTAAAACGTTAATTGATAAAAATGGAGTAGTGAACGTAAAATTTGCGTTCACTACATTTTATTGATTGGCCGGCATATCACATTACTTAGTTTCTTTTACTATTTTACTTTCACAGTCGTAGCTATATTTATTTTCAAGATCGTTCCACTTACCATCGATAAATTTCATAGCCACACCTTTGATGATGAGTAAATGTCTTCCTTCCCATTTTATTATATCATTACTGAATTTATTATAAGGGTTAGGGAGTATAAGATGCAGTAATTCGTTTCCCGAAGAATCCACTATCCAGGTTTGACCGGTTGTCATGGGTGAATGTCCTTCAATACTAAAGGTGTTAAATGCAATCCATTTCCCGTCCGGCGACCAGGTTGGGTGATGAATTCCAAAGTTTTTATCATTAGTTTTAACCAGCATTACTGCATGCTTGGTCTTTAAATTAATCAGCCATAGCTCATATTGAGTGAACCACTTTACCTGCTCTGTTCTATTATGAACGAGGTAATGTTCCCTTTCTTTCCTTACCAAAGCAATCTTATCCTTATTTTTTGATATTCCCAAGTCATTGAGCAGTTCATCGGCGTGCGCTTTTATTATTGATGAATCATTATATTCAAAATTACTGCTTACTAAATTTTGCCAAAAGTCTTTCTCAGTAGTATCTTTTTGCTGGGCAAAAATGTTACTGTGAAAAAATAAAAACGGTACAATTAACAATAATAAAAAAGTATGCCGGGTTCCCAATTTAATTCTACTCCGTATTCTTTTTTAATTCAAAGGAAATAGGAACAACCATCTGCATAATTCTTTTTTTATTATTCAAGATTGCCGGAGTATATTTTGCATCCATTACCAAACGGACTGCTTCTTCTTCACAGCCGTAACCTAATCTTTTACCAATTATCTCGGGGCACATGGGATTTCCCGATGTATCTATCAGAATTGAAATATATACTTTCCCTTCAACTTTATTTTTAACAGCATCTTCCGGATATTTTAGGTTTAGTTGAAGAGAATCATAGCCGCCGATAATTTCCGGCATTTTTTGGAAAGCTGCATCCCAGCTATAATATAAAGCCAACGAATCACGCATCTTCCGGCAATTCGATATTGTATCTTTAGAAACACTTTTTAAAGTATTTAAATTATAGGTCCTTGCATTTTCAATTAAACCTTTCTGCTGGGCATTTAATATTATAGTAGGGAGTAAAAGTATTATAAGAAAAATGAATTGCTTCTTTCTCATAAAGAACCTTTCAATATTTCTTACTGAGAATTATAATTGACTGAATTTAAGAAATTGCGGGAATATTTTTTTAAAAATTTAAGTATAAGATACATTTTTTGCGGTTAATTCTATATTTGTCCACTTAAAACAAACGTTTTTTAATTTTGCTTTAATGATTTGATGCATCATAATTTGTTTAGATTAATATAATATTAAAATATTTTGGGAAATGTAAATTAATTGTATAGTAGCGGACACAAAATTATAAGTCCATTAGATAATGGTTTGAATTGTCTGATATAATGTTCTTCTAAATGACTTTTAACCAGTCTCTTTTATCTATTTTTTCATCCCTCTTTCTTCTTAAAGAAAGCATCGTACTTGCTTTTATCCACCGGGACATTGTATTTATCATATAATTCCTTTAGCCTGCGGAGGGAAACCGTATCGAATTCTTCTTCATCTTTGTTCATCTTAACAAACATTTTAAAGTCATCTTCTTCACGCCGGTCGAATTTATTTTCGTACTTGCGAAGTGTATCAATATATTTTTGTTGATCTCTAAACGACATTTTAAACTCCATTAAAATGTTAACTATCAACTAAATCTATGATAAAATGTATTAACTTTTTAATCATTTTGATAATAAATTTTATCTTTCGGCATAAAAATAACCAAAGTACGCTTATTTTGTAAATACCCTTAAGATATTAATCATAAGATAATAACCTGAAAATGAAAACGGGTGAATTTTCAATGATATTTTAATATCTTACATTTTAAGGAAAGAAAGTGTTATTAATTTAGCTTCTCTCGTATAAATTTATAAAAGGAATACAATTATTGAGCAATTTATTTATTAAGCCCAAAGTATCTGTAATACTTACTGTATACAACCGGGCGCATTTTTTAAGAAGATGTATAGATTCCCTTTTAAATCAATCATTTAAGGATTGGGAATTAATAGTTGTAGACGACGGCAGCAGTGATAATTCGATTAAAATATTAGAAGAGTATGAATCGAGATATGAAAACATTAAGGTTGTTCAACAGAAAAACATGAAACTTCCGCTAAGCAGAAACAAGGGAATAAAATTATCTGCCGGGAAATACATTACGTTCATTGATAGCGACGATGAATATGTAAATGATCATTTGTCAAAAAGAATTGAGTACATAGAAAGACATCCTGAAGTTGATCTGATCCACGGGGGAGTAAATATAATAGGGAATGAATATGTTCGGGATAAAAATAATCCGCATAAATTTATTCATCTTTCGGAATGTACAATCGGTGCTACATTCTTCGGCAAGAGAAATGTATTTTTGGAACTAAACGGTTTTAAAAATATTAATTATAGTGAAGATTCGGATTTCTTGGAAAGGGCCGAAAAAAGATTTAAGGTTGCTAAAGTTAATTTTAACACTTATAAATATTATCGTGATTCTCCGGACAGTATAACAAACTCATATGTTCCCTAAATCTTTTCAATATTTTATAATTAATAAGCCCTACGGGGTCCTTTCTCAGTTTACGGATGAAAATAACAGAAAGACTTTAGCGGGCTTGTTTAAATTTCCAAAAGACGTTTATCCGGTAGGAAGATTGGATTTAGACAGTGAAGGATTGCTGCTGCTTACTAATGATAAAGGTTTAATTGATTATCTATTAAATCCCCTTTATAAACATGAACGTGAATATTTTGTCCAGGTTGAAGGGATTCCGGAAGAAAAAGATCTTAATAAATTAAGGGAAGGTGTTATTATTCAAGGAAAGAAAACTCTTCCTGCCAAAGTGAAGATTATTAAAGAGCCGTCAATTCCTCCCCGTTTTCCGGCGATAAGAGAAAGAAAAAACATTCCTACCGCCTGGTTAAGCTTAATTTTAGTTGAAGGAAAAAATCGGCAGGTAAGGAAGATGACAGCTAATATTGGATTTCCAACCTTAAGACTGTTAAGAGTTAGAATAAAAAATTTACTTCTTGGAAACTTAAAATTAGGTGAAGTTAAAGAACTAAGTACGAAAGAAGTTGCAGGATTAAAAAAGTAACTTCCGAAGTTTTTAACCCGGAAGTTACTTGCTTTAAAATTTTTAGAGCTAAGCTTTGGATACATCAGAAGTGCAGAATGCACAGCGTGTTGCTTCAATAGCAATTTTAGATTTGCAGTAGGGGCAATCTTTTGTAGTTGGTGCGACTGGAGCAGGTTCTTCTTTTCTCCTTAACTGTTGAAAACCTTTAACTAGCATAAAGGTTGAGAGAGCAACAATTATAAAGCTGACAACATTATTAATGAACAATCCGTAATTTAAAGTAACGGCACCGGCAGCTGCCGCATCTTTTATTGATGTATATGGACCGGCTGCCTTAGCTCCTTCCTTTAAAACTATAAATAATTCGGAAAAATCTACATTGCCAATAAGTAAACCAATTGGCGGCATAATTACATCACTTACAAGTGATTTTACAATTGTTCCGAACGCTGCACCTATAATTATACCAACAGCCATATCAAGAACATTACCTTTTAGAGCAAATTCTTTGAACTCTTTCAGCATAATCCTTCCTCCTTTAATATATTTTTTAGTAATTTATTAATAATCAGAAATAACAATAGAAATGCTAACCTAAAACGGGATTCCCAAAGTTTTAATCCCAGTCAAAATTTACTGCCTGAATACGTCAATTCAGGCATTTTTTTTTAATATCCAGGTGTTTTGACAAAGATAAGGAATATAAAATCTCTATTAAAAATAATAACTTAGCGGGAAATAAGCTATATGGCACGTTATTTATTATTAAAATAAGGATTTTAAAAAAGACTAAGAATTTTCCATAATATTTAGCATTACGAAATAAAGAAAGGAGTCCATTTATGACAAAGAAAGCGCTTATAATACGGAAGTTGCTTTCACTAATTACATTGTCTCTTTTGATCTTTGCTGTAGGATGTAATAATGCGCCTACAGGTCCTGATACTTCTCAGTCAACTACAGATCAGCAGGCAATGTTAAAAGCAATTGAAGCGGATTCATCAGTCTCATCATTTGAACCTAATTATAATGAAGAATCAGCGATGACGGTCTTGGGAAAAACAACAACAACGATTTATCCATTAAAGGTTGGACAAAAGATGCGGCTGGTATCTCATAATTTCAATTATACAATAGTCGGCGATACAGCTTTTGGAACATATTCTACTACATACGAAGGAGTATTATATATTGCAGCTTCATATGATTCCTCAAGTTATCATCCGGATACACTAATTCAAAAACCGTTTACTACAATAATTACCAGAAAAATCATTTTTATTACAACCGACGATACTGTTCATCCTTTATTAAAATGGAGAATAGCAGCAATCTCCTTGCCTGAAGGCGGCACACTGAATTCAAATATTTCAATAACAAAAGTAAATGTATTTTTACCCAACGGAGATACACTTGAAGTAACCGATCCTAACAGTTATTACCTCTCAAGAGGCTGGGGCTGGAGATGGAGATGGTGGAGACATATTCCAATGATAAATCGAAACAGTCCGGTAAAAGTGCAGGTATACTTAACAAGCGCTTATGCTGATACTGATTTTGTTACTTTAACTAGAGGATGCGACATGCATGGGTTACATAGAGAAAAAGATAAATTTTATTTGGTTTCATCAACCCAAAACGGCTCGGTTTATAATAAAGTTTATGAACAGACATTCGTAACTCATCAATGGCCAGGTTATTTTCATGCTATAATAAATACCTTCCCCAAACAGGTTGTAACGGATGATTCTACTCCTGTGGAAAGTAATACTTGGGGAATTCCTTATATAGTTAAGTGGTAAGTTCTTTTAATTGTTTAATAAAAATTTGTTAAGAAATTCTCCCTGTAAATCTAGGACAGGGAGAATTTCATTATTTGTGACAAATTGTGAGGGAATGTACCTGAATCTAATAGAGGTGCCGGGGTTATCATAACGAAAATAAATTGAAAATGAATAATTCCAATGTTATGTTAAGCAAGATGAAAAATATAATTATATACAGTGCTGTGATTATTGCAACCTTTTGTATGTTAAATGGATGTGATAACCCCGCACCAACAGAATTGGCTCAGGACAACAGCAGCGGACAAAATCCTATTCAAGTTCAAGTTATCTCAAAAGATACTGCAGACGCCTTTTATAACAACGGTTTTGATACTACAGGTGTGTCTGTACCTGATACCGGATATTCTACTGTGATTTATTTAATCGGGACAAAAGTTACTTATAACTCCTCTACGGAAAAAATTTCTTCTGCACAAGCTTTATTTTTTGATAGAAAAAGTCCGGTAAGAGGGCTAAACGGAAGAATAATTGGATATCATACTATCTTACCCGGCACTATTCAATTTGATAATTACCATGCAAGATTGGTACCGTATAGAATAAATTACAATTATAAGGGAAATTTAATAGACACTTTACTGGGAGAAAGGTATATATCGAGTAACCGGATGTTAAATCCTATGTATCAATTTAATTTCCATTATAATTCAGTAGTGAATTTTCAAGTATCAACTTTATTGGGTAAACTGATAGAGTTCGATATTCCTACGCCTATAGAAGTTGTGGGAAAAGTTAAATTGACCGGTAAACTTAAAAATAAAACCCTTTCTGCCGAGCTTGATTGGAATTCTAATTATCAAAAACAAATTGAAGTTATACTGGGAGTCATCCCTAAGTACAAGAAGAATCCTGTTCCGTTATTTAAATTTACTGCTAATGACAACGGTAAATTAATTATTCCAGATAAACTGCTTAATGCCATTCCCTCAACTAAATATGACAGAATTGTTTTTTCTTTTGTTAGAATTTTGCAAGGAAACAAAACTGTTAACGGAAATAATATATTTGTTTCGTCACAAAGCATTCATAGTATAATCCTAGATATTCCTTGAAAAAAATATTATTAACAATTTATACGGCATTATATATTTTAATGTTTAGTACGGTTAAGATATGGGCTCAAAGTTCATTCGGATTAACCGGATACTGGTACCCGGGGCAAGGTTCAATTTCATTAATGAACAGCTTTGAGAGTAATCCGTCGAATTTTATATCAATAAAAGACTGGGGTCTAACTCTTTCTTACGGTAACGAGTTTGCCAATGCCTCAACTTCAAATTTATACTTAATATCAATATCAAAAAAATTGGGAAATCATTTTATAACTGTTAGATATACGCCTGGTTATCAGAAAGAATTTATTTTTAACAACGGCCAGTCATTTATTTTACAGGACTCATCAACACAATCACTTGATTCGAAATTTACTTATAAAGAACTTTTCGGTTTGGGCTATTCATATAGGTTTTCGGATAATATTAGTGCAGGATTCAGCCTTCGTTATTTTACACAACAGTTTGATCAAGAGTCCGTGCTTCCTGTCTTTTCGGATTCTGTTTATTTAATAAGACAAAGCCAAACCGAGGATGCCAACTACTGGCGCGGAGATTTGGGAATCAACTATTCTCCTTCCGATAAAATTACTTTGTCTTTATCGTCAATTAATCTTTTGGACTTAAACGAGAACAATACGCAGCCAGATATTGTTCCTTATGAAATTAGGAAACAAAAAGGCGCAATGATCGGAATTTCTTACAATCCTATTAATTATCTGGATTTTAATGTGTTATATGAAACCGACAATGCTTTCCAAACCGGGTTTAACGGCTTCTTTAATGCATTTGACGGGATAATAGGTTTAGGAATTACAGCATTTCATGATCATTATCAATCGCCGTATATTGCCGGAATCGTGCCGGCGATAACTTATTCATCAAAGCTATTCGGAGTCTCTCTTTCAGGTGTAAAATATTTTTCAAATAGAAACGTTTCTCATCTATTGTCTACTTTTACCGATGAAGGAATAAATAATATTTTAAACAATAGATACAGCTACGATAAGGCTGTATTAACTTTAACTTTTACTCTAAATACTGTTTCCGTTAAAACTGCCGGATTTATCGACGCCAAAATTTTAGATGATATATATCCTATTCTTACAGACAATTATCTTAATATGCCGTTTGCTATCGGAAAAGTTGTTAACCTAACAAATCATTTTATTACTTTAAAACCTTCCAGCAAGATAGAAGGTATTAACCAAGATAAAATAGATTCTCCGCCGGTTAAAATTCCCCCGAAAGATACTGTTGAAATTCCATTTTATACAATTATACCTGAATCATATAACAAAACTAAAGCAGGAATTTCATTTGTGGATTTTTACTTAACAACTGAAGAAAATAAAATTGATGATCAGATGCAGAAACCGATTTTAGTAAAAGGAATTAATGCCTGGGACGGCAAGGTAGTTTATTTAAGATACTTTATTAAAAGAGATCTTCAATATTCGATGGATTATGCCAAGAATATATTGAGCAATTATAAAAGTGAACTGGATACTCTTTCTTATGCTATATCCATTTTTTATAAAGCAAAAATTCTATTTAACAATTTTGTAAAGAAACTGGTATACACAGCTACTCCAAGAGCCGAGTCGGATTATGTCCAATTCCCTCACGAAACCATGAGTTTGAAAGGCGGTAACTGCGATGATCTAAGTGTCTGTTACAGCTCACTGCTTGAAAGTGTGGGAATTCAAACAGCATTGGTAGATTATAAACCTGTTAACGGAATTGGCCACGTTAATGTTCTTGTTAATACGCAGCTTTCACCCGAACAGGCAAGATTAATTACTAAAAATGACAGCAAATATTTTATTAGAAAAAATGAAAATGGAATTGATGAAGTGTGGATTCCGGTTGAAACGACTTCCTTAACAAACTTTGAGACTGCATGGGATTTGGGCGCACAAAAATTTGATAACGATGCATTAAATAAATTAGGAATTGCTAAAGGGAATGTTGAAATAGTAGATGTTTATTAAAATGAAATTTAATTATTTAATGGGTGATTTTATAAAGGTACAACGATGAAAAAAGTAATTTTGTTATTTTTTGTTTGCGCAGGATTTCTAGCAGCGCAAACATTCAAAGCCGAAAAGGTTAAGGGCAATGTTGAAGCACAAATAGGAACAAGTGAAAGCTGGATAAGAATAACAAACGGTAAGACTTTACCTCTTAATACAGTGGTTTCAACAAATAAGAACTCTTCTGTTCAACTAATGGAAAATGATATTAGCTTCAAATTGAAAAGCAGTTCGGCTTTGCCGCTATCAAGCATAAAAAAAATGACTGTTAACGATTTAATTCTTGCCCTTGCAATGGAAGATATGCTAAATGCTCCAAAGAAAAAGGAACAGCTTAATTCCAAGAACACGGCAGTTTATGGGGCTGAGATTAATGGCATAAAACCTCCTATTGTTGAATCGGATAATTTCGGCATAAAAAGATTAAATGGAGCCGTTCAGCTTGCTGAAAGCGGATTTAAGGAATCGGCGGTTGTAGAAGCTAAGGATACTTTTAGGAAATACCCCGGGACAAGTAAAATTGCCGCATTCAGAATATACTTTGCAAATATACTTTTTGATCTTGGGTTAAATGAAGATGCTTATGATGATTATAAATCCATTCAGTCGTTAAAAATGGATAATGAACAGCTGAAGGAGGTAAATAATAAAATGGAAATACTGGCAAATAGACTTTTAAAAAACTAACACTTTATATGGAAAACTTAGCCGGTATTTTTAATTTGCAGTTATTTAATTTTTGCAGCTTTTAGATAATTTCCTTAATAAATTTCTTTTCAACAGTATTCTTCCCTTCTTTATTTTACAATTCTATTTTACTAATTTTTGAAGTGGTTTGGAATAAATAACTATGAGCAATTAAAACAACAACTCGAAAGAATCAAAAATGAAAGCTAAAGTTATAATTCTTATGTTAATTATAATTCTGTTTACAATTTTTGTTTCGCAAAATACCGCACTCGTTCACATTCAATTTTTAATGTGGTCGCCTGAGATTCCTACTATTGTTTTAATTTCAATAACGTTTTTAGTGGGGCTTATTATAGGATTTATTTTGGTTAGTATGTTTAGTACACCTAAGAAAAAAGAACAGCTTGAGAACAATAAATTAGAAGATGAAAATCCTGAAAAGATTAATTAGAAAAGCATATTAAATTAAAGAGACCGTAAAATTGTTTCGAGCTGCTCTTCATTTTCAACAAGTACCGTTCGTGCTTTACTTCCGTCATTCGGGCCCACAATACCAGCCTCCTCAAGCTGATCCACAATTCTAGCTGCCCTGGAATAACCAAGTTTTAATCTTCTTTGGAGCAGAGATACCGAACCCTGCTGATGCCTTACGATTACTCTTGCCGCATCTTCGAACATAGGGTCGAGATCGGATAAAAATCCGCTTGATGATTGTTTTTTCTTATCGTACAACGAAGGCAGGAAAAACGGCTTTGAAAATGCAGGCTGCTTTTGAATATAATCAGTTAGTCCTTCAACTTCATCTGTGGAAATAAAAGCGTTCTGTATGCGGATTGGTTTTGGAGAACCTGTCGGCAGAAATAGCATGTCGCCTTTACCCAGAAGCTGTTCAGCTCCGTTCATATCGAGTATTGTTCTCGAATCGATTTTAGTCGCAACTTGATAAGCAATTCTAGCACTGAAGTTTGCTTTAATTACACCCGTAATGACATTAACAGACGGCCTTTGAGTTGCAAGTACAAGGTGAATACCAACAGCTCTTGCTAACTGCGCTAATCTTGCAATAGGCTCTTCAACTTCCTTCCCGGCGGTAATCATTAAGTCAGCAAGTTCATCAATTATAACAATTAGATATGGAATCGGATGATGTTTAATTTCATCGGTATCTTTAGGGCGTCTTTTAGGGTCTGTTACTTTTTGGTTGTAATCAACAATGTTTCTTACTCCTGCTTTTGCAAGTTTGTCATATCGTTTTTCCATTTCAAACTCAACCGATTTAAGAAGGAGAACTGCATTTTGCGGACTTGTAATAATCTCCTCATCCAAATCAGGTGAAACGGCAAGATAGTGACGGCGCAATTTATTATAAAAAGATAGCTCTATCTTTTTAGGATCAATCATTATAAGCTTTACTTCAGAGGGCATTTTTGCATAGAGCAAACTGGCTACCAGCATATTTATACCAACACTTTTACCTGAACCTGTGGAACCGGCAATTAACAAATGCGGCATTTTAGATAAGTCGGCGACATAAACGTCACCATTGATTGTCTTACCTAATGCAACAGGTAATTCAACTTTTGATTCCGAAATCTTTCCTAATACCGATTTTGCATTAACTAAGGAGGCTTCTGCATTAGGTATTTCAACACCGATTGCACTTTTCCCGGGAATCGGAGCGATAATTCTGATTCCTCTAGCTGCTAACGCCAATGCGATGTCGTGTTCCAAACCTACTATACGACTTATTTTCACGCCGGGAGCTGGAACAATTTCATAAAGTGTTACCACCGGCCCGGGAGTAACGGTAATATCTTCAATATCAATGTCGAACAATTTCAATTTTTCTTTTAGCAGCTCGGCATTACGCTTTAACTCCTCTTCGGCAACTTTAAAATCTTCTTCCTGGATAGGTTCGAGCAGATCCAGGCCCGGTTTTTTGTAATTAATATTTTCTTCCCATTGATTAGGAAGTTCTGCTTCCTTTTCTCTATCAATTTCCTTTACATTTATTTCACCGGTTTTTTCTAAGTCTACTTTTTTATTCTCTTCATTTTGAACTTCATTTATTTCGGGTTCCGATGGGGTATCATCTTTTCGTACTATCCTGATTTTGGTTTGTTCGTTAGCTTCTGCTTCCATTAATTCAGCCGCAGAAACAGCTTCCTTATTAAGTGCTTTTTTCTTCTTTTTCTTTTCTTTCCCCAATTCTTTTATCTTTTCCATATTGGAATCATCATCGGACAGAGATTTGCCGTTTTCGAACTCATCCTTAGCCGCGTTTACGGACTCAAAGAAAACCTTCTTGAAAAACAAAACAACATTTTCAATTTTAATATCGAAAGCATAAATCAATAAAATTGTACCGGCAGTAATCAAAAAGATTATGCTTCCAACCCCGCCCAGAAGTCTGCTTAATGCTTCTCCTAAATAATTACCTATGGAACCGGACATTTCATAAATGCCTGTAAGAACTTTATAATGATTTAACAGCACTCCGAAAAATGATGAAAGTATAATCCCGGTAATAAGTAAAAAGTTTGTGTAATTTATCAGTTTTCTGAAATTTATTTTATGGATTAATGAAACTCCCCAAAGAAAAAATATTAATGGGAAAACGGAAGAAAAAACCCCAAGTGTTGAGTTAATAAAAAAATCCGAAATGTAAGCACCAAATATTCCCAGCCAGTTATGAGTTGTATCGGCTTTATGTATAAATTTTGAATTTGATCCGAATACTTTGAATAAGTCCGTAAATTTATAATTAAGGTCTGCTTGATCAAACCTCGAATAAGAAACAATACTTAATATAAGAATTACTGAAAATAGTATTAAAAGAATACCTGCAATTTTTTTCTTCTTTGCGGACGATATTGAAAAGTATTTTTCTATGCTTTCGTTTTTATTTATCCTAGCCTTTTTCTTCGCTGCCATTATTAATCATTTTTAATCTATTGTTCGGTAGAAGAACTATCTTTATTATCAGAAATTAATTTAAGAACATTTCCCGTATAATAAGGGATTGCGTCCGTACTATTTAACTTACTGCAAAATTTTAAATCTTCCTCAAAGCCATTTTCAATTAAAAGCTTACCGTGTTCGGTTTCTTCAAGCATTTTCAGCAGGCTTTTTCCGAAAGATTTGCTTAAGGAAACACTTGCTCTGGCAGAATCGGTTAGGAAAGTTTCGGTATTAAGTTTCCCGATTTCCGTAATTAATTTACCGGCGCACACAGAATCTTCCATAGAAAAATTGTTTAATCTGCTTGCACATAAAATCTCAATATCTTTATTTAAATTAACCAAATGTTTAGCGAGTGCGGAAATATTCGAAAATGCGCAAATAAAAAGACTTTCAGAAAATTTAGCTTTTACTATTGCTTTAGTCCCGTTTGTAGTATAAAAAATTATTGATTTACCTGCTATATTATCTTCCGAATACTCGAACGGCGAATTTCCGAGTGCGAAACCCTCTATTTTTTTTGTATTACGTTCCCCGCCTAATAAAGTTTGTCCGCCGAACATTCCTCCCGAAACTTTTACTGCAAACTCTACGGTTGCAACCGGAATAACTTCTTTTGCTCCGTTACGCAGGGCAGAAATGATTGTGGTTGTAGCTCTAAGTATATCGATAACCACCGTGGTTTTACCCGTAAAATAAAGTTCATCAACACTGACCGGAGATAAGAGAACATTAATCTTCATTACATCTTTACTTTTTATTTTTTAACAAAAGGGAGCTTAACAATTCTAGCTGGAATTTCTTTCCCGCGGATAAAAAAATTAATATTTGCATTTCCATTGGTATATTCCGTATCAACATAGCCAAGTGCAATTGGTTTGTCAAGTATCGGACTCACAGTTCCGCTTGTGATGGTTCCAATCTTTGTATTATTTACAGTTAAATCGTATCCATGACGCGGAAATGATTTCTCATCTGAAACCAGTGCGGTTAATTTTCTTTTTAAACCGGTTTCTTTAATTTTTAATAAGGAATCTTTACCGATAAAATTTTCTTTATTCAATTTTGTTATCCATCCTAATCCTGCCTCAAGCGGATTAGTAGTTTGGTCAATATCATTACCATAGAGACAAAATCCCATTTCAAGTCTTAAAGAATCCCGCGCACCAAGCCCAACAGCTTGAATGCCGTAATCTTTTCCAGCTTCAAATAGTTTATTCCAAACGTCCTCCGCAACCTTTTCATCGCCTTTGAAATAAAGTTCATATCCTAACTCACCTGTATAGCCTGTTCTGGAAACGATCATATCGCAGCCTGCAGTCTTTGCATTAAAAAAATGATAATATTCGAGATTTAATTCTCTGCTGCAAATTTTCTGAACTACTTCTTTGGCGTTGGGTCCTTGAATGGCTAATAAGGAATACTCATCACTTTGATTCTCAAGTTTAACGCCAAACTTATTGTTATCCGTCATCCAATTAAAATCTTTTTCAGTATTTGATGCATTAATAACAAGCATAAACTCGTTATCAGATAATCTGTAGACTAAAAGGTCATCAACAATACCGCCGTCGGGATAACACATTGCCGAATACTGAACTCTTCCGGCATTAAGTTTTGAAGCATCATTTATAGTTATATACTGAACAAAATCCAAGGCTTTTTCTCCGGTGATAAAAACTTCACCCATATGAGAAACATCGAAAACGCCAACAGAATTCCTTACAGCTTTATGCTCTGCGATAATTGACGAATACTGAACAGGCATAAGGAAACCAGCGAATTCTACGATCTTTGCGCCAAGTTTTTCATGTATGGTATAGAATCTTGTTTTTTTCATTGTAGCCAGCAATAATCAGTTTTATAAGAATATTTAATTTAAAAAATCAATTCACTTCTTCAGTCAATTCTCGT
>JBJKQE010000196.1:0-54883 GCA_046705645.1 Ignavibacteriaceae bacterium
ATAGTTGTCAAATAAATTTAATCGCGGATATAAAGAAATATATTATCACATAATTCAGATTCGATTCTGCATGACAATTATTTTAAACAAAATTCTTGACGTATATTAACTCTTATTTAAAAATTAAAAATAAAGAGCCCTTCATATTTGGTAAATTTAAATTAGCAAATTACTTACTTTAATAAATATCGCTTAACTTGTTATTTACTAATAAATAGCAGACTATATTTAAATTAAATAAGAACATCATTTAAAATGATTAATCAATCTTGAATAATTATAAAACCCTGAAATATTTTCACTATTTATAACATTAGAAGCGGATTATATTACGAATTAAAAGTTTAACAATTACCGACTTCGAAAATCATTCTCTCTCTTTTAATGTGATAAGATTTTTAAGGAAAAATTGTCTCAGGTGTATAAATTAAGAAGTTGAATTAAGCGTATATAAAGATCAAAAAAAAATTAAAAGTAAAAGGGACTGCAAATGTCAGTAATAATTTTCAATTGCCCTAGCAGTAAAAAATATTTATTTAAAGCAATAGGATTCATATTAATATTCATATTGGTAATTTCATCGGATTCTTATTCACAAATTGCAAAGGGTAGTACAAAATTCTTGGGCAATGTTATCGGTACATACATTCCATCTGACTTTTTAAAATATTGGGATCAAGTTACACCTGAAAATGCCGGTAAATTGGGAAATGCCGAACCGGTAGAAGGCGTATTTAAATGGGGTGCATTGGATAGTATTTATAACTTTGCGATTGATAATAAAATTCCGTTTAAGTTTCATAATCTCGTCTGGGGCAAGCAGCAGCCTGAATGGATTTCTAAATTAGATTCTGCACAGCAAGTTCTGGAAGTAGTCAAATGGATTAAACTTTGCGGGGAGCGATATCCAAAAGCTGCTTTTGTGGATGTTGTTAATGAACCGATAAGAACAAAACGGGATATGGATTATCCTCCTTATTATAAAGCTATTGGCGGAAAAGGTAAAACAGGTTGGGATTGGGTCATTTGGTCCTTTGAACAGGCAAGAAAATATTTTCCGCATTCAAAACTTCTATTGAATGAATACGGAATGTTAAACGGATATAGGCCCGTCGATACTCTTATAAAGATTGTTAACTTGTTAAAAGAAAGAAATTTAATTGACGGCGTTGGAATTCAAGGACATTTTTTGGAAAAAACAGATTCCTCTATAATTTATAAAAATTTAAACAGAATTGCTAAGCTGGGGCTGCCTATTTATATTTCAGAGTATGATGTGGATATTGCAAATGATGCAAAGCAGCTTGAAAAATATAAAGAGCAATTCCCAATATTCTGGAATTGTCCTGAAGTTAAAGGCATTACTTTGTGGGGATATATTCAAAAGATAATATGGCGGACGAACGCCTATTTAGTCCGGTCAGACGGTTTGGAACGTCCTGCTCTAAAATGGCTAAAAAATTATATTATGAAGAATTAATTTAACAATTAAAAATTTTAGTAATGTTATATTTTTACCTGGCTTTTTAATCGAAATCGGATTTTGAAACATGATGTATATTTTTCTTCTAACCAATTATAAATTCTAATAAAATTATTCATTCTCCGGATAATTTGAATTTGTTGTCGGATCGTGAAAAAAACAGAAAAAAAAGTTTTATGTTATGTTAAATCAATTTAAATAATTCTTTAATACCTATTATGTTTTTAGTCAGCAAAACACCGTAGGATTTTCCGGCAAATAGAAACTTATATGATTTAATTAATGAAAATAAAAATTATTAAATTTATTGGCAGTTAATTCAAAAATTATATTAATATAGAAATGTTGAATGTCTTAAAGTATTACTAGGGAAAATATGTCTGCTTTAATTAAGACACGTAAGAATTATTAACTAATTAAAAGGAATGTCATGAAATGTAAATTATTTTTAATATCAATGATGATGATTATAGCTGCAAGTGCATTATTCCCTCAGCAATTAAAAAGCGCCGACAATATAAAATTGCCAAGCGTACAAATCGCGGGAACTCAAATGCAGACAATTCATTCTTCAATTACGGGAAGGGACTATGACCTGTATATTAATCTTCCCCGAGATTACAATGATTCAACGCAATCTTTTCCTGTCGTTTATTGTCTTGATGCTCAATGGGACTTTGCATTAGTAGAGAGCATCTATGGTCAGCAATACTTTGACGGCTTTGTACCTTCAGTTGTAACTGTAGGAATTACTTGGGGAGGAAAGAATCCGGATTATGATTCATTACGTGCGGTAGATTTTACGCCAGGTCCTAAAAATTCTGTTAGGTACGGAAACGCAGCCAATTTTTTAAAAGCTATTAAAAACGAGATCATTCCTTATATAGAATCAAAATACAGGGTAAAGAAGGACGATCGTACTTTAATAGGAAGTTCTTTCGGCGGTCTTTTTACATTGTATGCCATGTTTACCGAGCCGAGTCTATTTAACAAGTTCATTCCTACAAGCCCGGCCTTAACCTGGGATAACGGTGTAATATATAAAATAGAAAAAGATTATGCCGAAAAGAATGAAAGCCTTCCTGTAAGACTTTATATGGCTGTTGGCGGATATGAAAATACAAAGCCATTTGAAAATTTTGTCGATATTATTAAAGATGCAAACTTTAAAGGACTTGCATTTCAAACAAAAATAATTGAAGGGATGGGACACTCCGGTGAAAAATCCGAGGGATTTTCACGAGGAATGCAGTTCGTGTTCCAACGTCCATCCATCGATGTTGATAAATCTATCCTTGATGAATATGCAGGTGAATATGAATTTGCACCGGGTGCCGAAATTAAATTAACTGTTGAGAACGGTAAACTTGTAGCTCACGCACCTGGTAATATTAATATTGATTTATATGCAGAAACCAATAGTGATTTTTATATGATAGGCACGTTCGGTAATGTGCATTTTGAGAAAGATGATTCGGGAAAAGTTACCGGCTTTGAGTTTGAACAGTATACAGGTAAAAGATTTATTAAGAAGGTATACAACTGATTTGTTGAAAAAATAGATTTAATCGCAAATAACTCAATATTAAAATATTAAGTAAAATAGATTATAAAAATTTGTATCGCTTAGTATTCCATACAGTTTAATAAATTTTTAATAGGGTTAAGGATAATTGAATTCTATATGAAATATTTTATTAAAATAAAATATGTTTCATTCTTAATTTTGTTATTCTTTCTGTTTGGCTTTCTGTATTATCCAAATCAATTTAATATCACGGATATTGCAGTAACCAAAAACAAACTGCATACTATAGCTGATGCCATATTAAAAAATACCACATTTTATTTTGTTGACGTAAAAAATGGCTTAAAATACGATTCTGCAGAGATCGCTCCCGCCGATGCACGTTTGAAAATAGAAAGTCCTTACAATGATTGGCATTACTGGAACGGGTTGTTAAACATTGCTATGATAAAACTCGGTAGAGAATTAAACGATTCATCCTATATCAAATTCGCCGTTAAAAATATAGCTTTCAATTTTAATAATTATAAATATTTTCAAAACAAGTATAAAGGTGAAGATAAGTGGGGCTATCCTTTTGCACAGCGTTTCATTATGGAGGACCTTGATGATTACGGTGCAATGGGCGCAAGTCTAATTGAAGTTTATCGATTGGATAAAAAAGCGAATTATAAAAAATATATTGATAAAGCTGCGAATTTCATTGAAACAAAACAATATCGTTATAACGACGGTTCTTTTATTAGATCATCACCGCATAAATGGACACTGTGGGCAGACGATTTATACATGAGCATATCATTTCTCTCAAGGATGGGTAAATTATCCGGCAATTCAAAATATTTTAATGATGCCGCTAAACAGGTAATAAATTATAATAAACATTTATTTAACGCCGAAAAAGGTCTAATGTATCATAACTGGTATTCGGATACCGGTAAGAATGGAGCAGCATTCTGGGGCAGGGCAAACGGATGGGCATTGTTAGCACAAATGGATTTGCTTGACAGGCTTCCTCCAAATAATCCTTATCGTGATACTCTAATATCTCTTCTTAAAAGACAGATAAACGGCATAAAAAAATATCAAAGCAGCAATGGCTTATGGCATCAGCTTTTGGATAAAGATGATTCGTATCTTGAAACATCTTGTTCGGCTATGTTTACTTATGTAATTGCAAGAGCAATAAATCAAGGAATATTAAGTAGAATTTATTCACCTATAGCAAAACTTGGATGGCAGGGTTTGGAAACAAAAATTCTGCCGAACGGCGAAATTGAAGGGGTTTGCACCGGAACTGTAGTTAGCGACAATCTTGCATATTATTATAATCGTCCCGCACCTTTAAACGATTTACATGGCTTAGGGACTGTATTGCTTGCCGGAGCGGAAGTTTTACGGCTTGATAAAGGGAAATAGGTAGTTGGCGGTATATTATTAGTAGCGCGGTGATGAATATAAGGGGGAATCTTCCTGTTAAAAAGAGATATCCATTGGTGACAGACAACCTGGAAACAAAGGTAAAGCAGAATTTAAATTTATTTTACTGAACTGTCCAACTAGTATATAAATATAAATTTGACAAAAAATTAAATTAGATATAATTTTCAAACGTTTACCGTAAGATTTACAGTAAAAATTTAATAACATTTTAATGAACCCTTTTTATATAGGATTAAAATATTCATGAATTTAGCTTTGAGATCACTTAAAAAATTCAGAGAAATTTTTAACGATGAACCGCTGCTATTCCAATCTCCCGGCAGGATAAATTTAATCGGAGAACATACAGATTACAATATGGGATTTGTGTTACCTGCTGCAATAGATAAGGCAATTTATTTTGCAATTAATAAAAGAAAGGATGATCTCTGTAAAATATTTTCGATAGACATGAATGATTCATTTGAATTTTCATTAAAGGATTATAGCAAATCTGAAAATCATTGGCCGAATTACTTAATTGGCGTTGTAGATCAAATTCTAAAGGCCGGGTATTCTATTAAAGGTTTTAATTGTGTTTTTGGCGGAGACATACCTATAGGTGCAGGATTATCATCTTCAGCTGCAATAGAAGCCGGGTTGGCATTTGCCTTAAATACAATTTTTAACCTTGAAATTAATAAACTTGATATGGTAAAGATTGCGCAAAGTGCCGAGAATGAATTTGTCGGTGTTAAATGCGGAATAATGGATCAGTATATTAATATTTTCGGTAAAAACGGAAATGCTTTACGTATTGACTGCCGTTCACTTGATTATGAATATTTCCCCTTTGAATTTGAAAATATATCGGTTGTCCTTTTCGATTCGAATGTTTCACATTCGCTTGCAGCTTCAGAATATAACAAACGCCGCCAGGAATGCAATGAAGGTGTTTCAATAATAAATAAAAATCATTTTGAAGTACATAGTCTCCGTGATGTTAGCCTTGATTTGTTATCGGAATATAAATCTAAGATGAATGAAATTGTTTATAAACGGTGTAAATATGTTGTAGAAGAAAATGACAGACTGTTGAAAGCTTGTAATGCGCTTATCGAGCGCGATTTAAAATTATTTGGATCTTTAATGTATCAAACACATAAAAGACTAGGTAAGGATTATGAGGTCAGCTGTAAAGAACTTGATTTTCTGGTTGAATTAACAAAAGATAACAATTCTGTTTATGGCGCAAGAATGATGGGCGGGGGTTTCGGAGGATGTACAATAAACTTAATTAAAAATGATGCAATTGAATCAATTAGTAATACAATTACCAAAGAATACAATAAAAAATTCGATTTGCAGGCAAAAATTTACATAACTAAAATTAACAATGGAACTAGTGCGATATCATTAAAAGAAAATGAAAATATTTGAATTAAATAAAATACCTCACAGGAGAAAAAATATTTTAACAGGTGAATGGGTGCTTGTATCTCCGCATCGTGCTTTGCGTCCCTGGAGAGGAGATATAACAAAACCGGACACCGAAATAAGACATGAATATGAACCTGATTGTTATTTATGCCCCGGCAATAAGCGGGCTAACGGTGAATATAATCCCGATTATAAAAGCACATACGTTTTTACAAATGATTACCCCTCTCTCTTGGAATCCGTACAGAAAAAAAAATTAAATATAGAAGATCTTTTACTTGCTGAAAGTGAAGGCGGTATTTGCAGAGTAGTAAATTTTTCTCCAAGGCATAATTTAACTCTAGCAGAGATGGAAGAGGAGGATATTGTTAATGTAATAAAAGTTTTAAGGGATGAATATAAATCACTAGGCGCGAAGCCGGGAATTAATCATGTTCAGATTTTTGAGAATAAAGGTTTGTTGATGGGCAACAGTAATCCGCATCCGCATTGCCAAATTTGGTCTCAAAAAAGTATTCCGGGTGAAACGGCAAAAGAATTAAAGCAATTAAAAAAATATTTTAATACTCACGATACGACAATATTAAGTGATTATTTAAAACTCGAATTAAAGCTGAAGGAAAGGATTGTATACAAAAATAATTCATTTGTAGTACTGGTGCCTTTCTGGGCAGTCTGGCCGTTTGAAACCATTATTATCTCGAGAAGAAAAATATCTAATCTTCTGCAATTTACTGAAAGCGAAGTGAAATTTTTTGCGAATGCTTTAAAAGCAATAACAGCTAAATATGATAATCTTTTTCAGACTTCATTTCCTTATTCTTCAGGAATTCATCAGGCGCCGACAGATGGGAAAAAACATAAAGAATGGCATTTTCATATGCATTTTTATCCTCCTTTGCTTAGATCTGCAAGTATAAAAAAATTCATGGTGGGTTATGAAATGCTTGCTGAACCGCAAAGGGATATAACACCGGAAACTAGTGCAAAAACTTTAAGAGAGCTGCCAATTGAACAGATCAAAAAACGGTTGTGAATAAATTGTAAAATATCAGAGCTGTTATAAAAGTTTATTTGTATAGACAAATAATTATTCATGATTTTCCTTTTAATAGGAAGAATACCGTTAAGAAAAAGAAGGTTCCATTCAATATAATGATGTCCTCTTTTATAATTCATAAGAATATCAGGAGCCATTCATATTTTATGGAAATAAAAAAATAATATAGGAATTACGAAAATGAAGACTTCAACTCAAACAAAGAATCTACTTTTTTTGTTATTTGCATTTACAACTGCATTTGCGATTCTAATATATTTCAATGGGAGGGTATATGCATCCTCTTTGCAGAATGCCCGGAGTGTGGAGAGATTCGATAATAATTGGAGATTTCATTTAGGGGATGTTAAAAACGGTCAAGATGTAGAATTAAACGTTGATTCATGGAGAATATTAAATCTTCCACATGACTGGAGCATAGAAGGGAAATTTGATAAAGATAATCCGGCTGGAGTCAGCGGCGGAGCTCTACCGGGAGGTATAGGATGGTACCGTAAAACTTTTTCTTTGCCTGAATTGGATAAAGACAAACTTGTCTTTGTTAGCTTTGACGGAATATATCGTGACGGCCAAGTTTGGATTAACGGGCATTATCTTGGTATTCGTCCGTACGGCTACAGTTCATTTCAGTATGAGCTTACTCCGTATTTAAATTACGGAAGTAAGAAAAATATTATTGCCGTTAAGGTTGATAACTCCAAACAGCCCAACTCGCGCTGGTATTCCGGATCGGGTATTTACAGGAATGTTTGGCTTGTAACTACAAATAAAGTCTATGTAGATCACTGGGGAACTTATATAACAACCCCGGAGGTAAGTAAAGAATCTGCAAAAGTCTCTATTCAAATTAAAGTACGAAATGCAACAAACAGTGATCAAAAAGTAACGATTAAAACAGCGGTATTAAATAAAGAAGGTGAAAAAGTTGCGGAAGTTGAAACGCCTGTTTCCGTATTAAAAGATACTGTTGCTGAAGTAAATCAAGAATTAACGGTGAAAAATCCGGTGCTTTGGTCGATTGAAAATCCAAATTTATATAAAGCGGTTACAACAATTGAAAATGATAATAAGATAAGCGATGATTATAAAACTACATTTGGAATCAGGACATTTAAGTTTGATATTAACAAAGGATTTTTCTTAAACGGAAAGCATTTAAAAATTTGGGGAGTTTGCGATCACCATGACCTCGGCTGTCTAGGTGCAGCAGTAAATTATCGTGCAATCCAGCGCCAATTAGAATTATTGAAAAACATGGGATGTAATGGAATTCGAACTTCTCATAATCCTCCTGATCCTGAACTTCTTGATTTATGTGATAAAATGGGATTCATTGTTATGGATGAAGCCTTCGATATGTGGAAGGAACCTAAAACGAAGTATGACTATTCTTTGGACTGGGATAAATGGCATAAAAAAGATCTTGAAGATATGATATTGCGGGACCGAAACCACCCGAGTATTTTTCTTTGGAGTATCGGCAATGAAATTCCGGAACAATGGGATACAAGCGGTGTAACTATAGCAAGAGAATTATGCGGTATAATTAGAGATCTTGATAAAACACGTCCTATTACTTCCAACTGCAATGATCCCAGTCCTTCAAATTTCATTATAAAATCCGGCGCCCTCGATATAATCGGCTTCAGTTACCATCAGAACGATTATGCAACTTTTCAAAAAAACTTCCCGGGACAAAAATTGGTTGGTTCGGAAACAACATCTGCTCTTGAGACAAGAGGCCACTATGATATGCCTTCTGACAGTCTTCGCATTTGGCCGGAAAGATGGGATAAACCATTCATCGCCGGAAATCCTGACAACACATGTTCGGCTTATGATAATTGCTTTGTACCATGGGGTGAAAATCACGAGGAAGCTCTTCGTACGATAATGAATGATGATTTTGTTTCCGGTATGTTTATCTGGACGGGATTTGATTATTTAGGAGAGCCTACTCCATATGAATGGCCTTCCCGCAGCTCTTATTTCGGGATAATTGATTTGGCAGGATTTCCAAAAGATGCTTATTATTTGTATCAGAGTGAATGGACAAAGAAACCTGTGCTTCACATTTTCCCTCCGTGGAATCCGCAGGTTTGGACTGAAATTAAAAACGGCAAGCCCGATTGGAAGCAAGGTGATTCGGTTGATGTTTGGGCGTATACAAACTGCGATAAAGTGGAATTATTTCTGAATTCGAAATTTTTGGGCACACGGGTAAAGACCCCCGGAACACTGCACTTAATGTGGCGAATACCTTATGAACCGGGAACTCTTAAAGCTGTTGGCTATAAAGACGGCAAAGAAATATTGACAAGTTATGATAGAACTGCCGGAACACCGGCAAAAATTTCACTTGAACCTGATAGATCCAAAATTCATGCGGACGGCAGGGATCTTTCTTTTGTTACCGTGAAAGTTCTTGATAAAGATGGAACCATGGTTCCTTATGCTGACAACTTAATTAATTTTAAAATTTCCGGTGAAGGTGAAATAGCAGGCGTTGATAACGGATCCGAGACAGATCATGAACCGTTTAAAGCTGATTACAGAAAAGCATTTAATGGTATGTGCCTTGTTGTCATTAAATCAAAAAATAAATCGGGTAAAATTATTTTAAATGCTTCATCAAAAGGTTTGGAAAATGCATCATTAGTTATCAATGCTAAATAATTTTTAATCGTTATGTTAAAAAGATTTGATAAAATTACAAAATATTACGGTAAGGAAATTGTTGTAAAGTTTTAACCTATACAATGAAAATTATTTATAAAGGAAATGAAAATGTGATTAAATTTTTGGAATTAGTCGCTTGCATTTTTTAATACTACAGACTTTTCTGTAAAAACTGTAAAGCAATTTTGTACATGTATCTGTTTTAGTTTATCGTGAAAAGAATTAATGTTTTTTAAAAAAGTTGAAATTTTAAGCAATCATTATCTTTAAAAAGCTCTTTTAGAGATTTTAATATTCTTTCGATCATCATATCTTCTTCGCCCTCATAAGTACAAATCTTGGGATCGGCCGGACATTTTACCTGACAGTAATTTTCTTCCGGCAGTATTATTTTATTTATGTTTCCGCTTGGTCCCCATAATAAGGGTGAACAAGCTGATATAGGACAGAATAATGAAATGGTTTTAACTTTAAGTGAAGCAGCTATATGCATTGGGCCTGTGCTGGAAGAAATTAAACAGTCCAAAGCTGCGATATTTCTGATTGTTTTTCTTAATTCGGAATTTATATTTGGGTATTCTATACCTTCAATATTTTGTAATTTTATTGGTATCGAATTATCCGTAATGATTATCTTATAACAATTTGACTTTTGTAATACGCGTACTAATTGAAAGTATTTTTCCTCCGTAAAGTTTGGAGCAGATTTGCCGTTTGTAATATGAATTCCAATTAAAATTTTATTGTTGTCGGTTAATTTCTTTCTAATCTTTTTAACTTCTTCTTTTTCATTATCGGTTAAAAATATTTCCGTGCTCAAATCATTTGTCCTAATGCCTATTTTTCTAGCCAAATCCATACAATAATCTGCTTCGTGTTTTAAAGGAATATATTTATGGCGGCTGACACCTTTAACAAAGGTAATGAATTGAAAAAATTTATATCCGACGCCGATACGGGTTTTTATTCCGGCAAAGAACAGCAGATAGTTAATCCTTTCAGAAGGCAGAAGCATTAATGCATGAGTGAATTTGAACTTTCTTATAAATTTTACTTTTTGCAGGAATTCTCCGAAACCCTTCCACTCGATATCCTCAATTACAATAATTTCATCAACGTAAGGATTATTAACATAAACCGGTTTTGTATAATTCCTAACTAGGACGGCAATAAAACTTTCCGGCCATTGTTTTTTAATTGCTTTTGGGATAGGAGTCGATAATATAACATCACCAATTCTATCCTGCCTGACTATAAGAATTCTTTTTTGCTTCAAAAATGATCAGATATAAATTTTAAATAATATTATAAAAATAAGTGAAAAATTAAAAACTTAAAATTTAGAATATTTGGTTTTATTATACTGGTTAAATTATACCCTTAAAATGGGTAATATTATTTATTGAAAACGTGTTAGTAAAATTCTCTTTAGTTATAACTAAGGAAATCTTGCAAAAATATATTCATTTATCTATATTTACACGCTTAAAATGAATTATTTTTGCCGGGGTGGCGGAATTGGTAGACGCACAGGACTTAAAATCCTGTGGGTGTTTACACCCGTGCCGGTTCGAGTCCGGCCCTCGGTACGTGGAAAAATTAACAATTCATAACATTGTTAGTTTTAATTAATGGTTTTTTATTGTGAATTGTTAATTTACTGGGCTCTTAGCTCAGTTGGTTAGAGCGTCTGCTTGACGTGCAGAAGGTCAGAGGTTCGACTCCTCTAGAGCCCACAATAGTCGGAGTTGTCTCCGATTTTTTTTGTTTGACTTAATAAAAATTATGAGTAAGATAAAAATAACTTTTCCCGACGGGAATATAAAAGAATATGAGGAAGGTATTTCTGCTTATAAAATAGCCGAATCTATCTCTTCCCGCTTAGCTGAGGATGCAATAGCCGTTGAAGTGAACGGTTTTGTTAAAGATTTGCATGCTCCGATTAAAATAAATGCGGTAATCCGTTTTCTGACATTTGAAGACGATAAAGGTAAAGAAGTTTATTGGCATTCTACTTCTCATTTAATGGCGCATGCAATACAGGAACTTTTTCCGGAAGCTAAATTCGGCGTTGGTCCAGCAATTGAGTCCGGATTTTATTATGATATTGATATCAATAAAAATTTAACCGAAGAAGATTTAAAAGCCATTGAAAAAAAAATGGTTGAATTATCCAAGTTAAATAATTCTTTTGTACGCAAGGATCTTACTAAAAAAGAAGCTGTCAGCCTTTTCGAAAAGAAAGGCGATAATTATAAGACAGAAATTTTATCCGAAATAGATGAGAATTCGGAAGATATCAGTATTTATAAGGAAGGTGATTTTACGGACCTTTGCAGAGGTCCCCATGTACCTTCAACAGGTAAGATAAAATATATAAAACTTCTGAACATTTCCGGTTCTTATTGGCGAGGAGATGAACATAATAAACAGCTGCAGAGAATTTACGGTATATCTTTCCCTAAGAAAAAAATGCTCGATGATCATCTTGAAAGATTGGAAGAAGCTAAAAAACGAGATCACCGCAAATTGGGAAAGGAGCTTGAGCTCTTTTTAATTACTCCTAATGTTGGTAGCGGATTGCCTATTTGGCTGCCTAAAGGAGCAATCCTGAGAGAAACGCTTGAAAATTATCTCAGGGAAGAACAAAGAAAACGAGGATATGAACCTGTAATTACACCGCATATTGGAAATATCCAGCTTTTTAAAACCAGCGGACACTATCCTTATTATAAAGACAGTCAATTTCCGCCGCTTCATCTTGAAGATGATAAAGAAGAATATCTTCTTAAACCGATGAACTGCCCGCATCATTTTCAAATATATCTTTCCAAGCCTAGAAGTTACCGCGATCTGCCCATTAGATATGCGGAATTTGGTACGGTATACAGATATGAACAATCCGGAGAATTAAACGGATTGACAAGGGTAAGGTCCTTTTCTGTAGATGATTCTCATATGTTTGTTAGGGAAGACCAATTAAAAGAAGAAGTATGCAATGTAATTGAACTGATACAGGTTGTCTTTAGTCAGATGGGATTTAAGGATTTTACCACACAGCTTTCTTTTAGAGATGATAATGCAGAAAAATACGGCGGCGATATTGCATTATGGGAAAAGGCTCAGAGAGAAATAAAAGAAGCTGCCGACTTAATGAAACTTATTTATTATGTTGCTGAAGGAGAAGCAGCTTTCTACGGTCCTAAAATTGATTTTATGGTAAAAGATGCATTGGGAAGAAAATGGCAGCTGGGCACAGTTCAAATAGATTATGTATTGCCGGAAAGATTTAATCTTGAGTACATGGGAAGCGACGGCCAAAAGCACAGACCTGTGGTTATCCACCGTGCTCCGTTTGGTTCACTGGAAAGATTTATCGGAGTTTTAATTGAACATTATGCCGGTGAGTTTCCCTTATGGCTTGCACCCGTACAGGTTTCGGTAATTCCTGTCTCGCAAAATTTTGCAGATTATGGTAAAAAAGTTTTTGAAACTTTAAAATTAAATAATATTCGGACTGAGTTCGATGAAAGAAATGAAAAGGTCGGTTATAAGATAAGGGACTGGGAGACACATAAAGTACCATACATGGTAATTGTAGGTGAAAAGGAAGAATCAGCTGGTAATATTTCCGTAAGGAAACATAAAAAAGGTGATCTAGGTTCTTTGTCTTTGTCTGATTTTATTGATAATATTAAAGAAGAGATTTCCAAAAAAATTTCAACAACAAATTAGAGAGGTTATATATCGCTCAAAAAGAGAATGTAAGAATTAATGAAGAGATCAAAGCTCCTAAAGTGAGGGTAATTGACATTGATGGGACTCAAATAGGAATTTATACAGTACGGGATGCTTTGAAAATAGCAACAGAACGCGGACAGGATTTAATTGAAATTGCTCCGCAGGCTAAACCACCTGTATGTAAAATTATTGATTTCGGTAAGTTTAAATACGAGCAGCAGAAACGGGAAAAAATACAAAGAAAGAATCAGCAGGTTACTTTATTAAAAGAGATAAGACTTCATCCTAATACTGATGTACATGATTTTGAGTTTAAAGCAAAACACGCTATTAATTTTTTGGAAGAAGGAAACAAGGTTAAAGTAGTTGTTATGTTTAAGGGTAGGGAAATGGCTTATACGGAACAGGGTGAAGATTTGTTGAACCGTTTTATTCAAAAAGTAGAAGACATTGCGAAGATTGAAGCTCCATTGAAGATGGAGGGACGAAATATGAACGTAATTCTTATTCCGTCAAAAACAAAAGGTAAAAAGAATAATTAGTTAGGGAAAATAAAATGCCAAAAATGAAGAGCAACAGCGGTGCAGGTAAAACTTTTAGAAAAACCGCATCGGGTAAGTTTAAAAGAAAGAGTGCTTATAAGAGTCATATACTTTCGTCGAAGAGTACAAAAAGAAAAAGGAAATTACGCCGTGCTACTTTGGTTTCGGAAGCGGAATCAAAACGTGTAAATATTATGCTCCAATAAGAAAATGAAAAAGGATAAATAAAATGCCACGATCGAAAAATAAAGTAGCTTCTCACAGAAGAAGAAAGAAAATACTTGACCAAGCTAAAGGCTACTGGGGTGCAAGAAGTAAAGTATATACAGTTGCAAAAAACCATGTGGAAAAAGGCCTGGTACATGCTTATAGAGACAGAAAACTAAAGAAAAGAACTTTCAGGCAGCTTTGGATTATTAGAATTAATGCTGCAGCAAGATTAAACGGAACCACGTATTCTAAGTTAATAAATGCACTTGATAAAAAAGGTGTTAATATTAATAGAAAAATCCTGGCAAGTCTCGCGGTAGAAAATCCCGCAGCATTTACGGAAATAGTTAAATTTTCAGTTAACTAATTTTAATTACCTCCGGAGATATCTAACATAACTATTCGGGGGTATTATTTTAAAAAATTTATTTCCATACTCCATATGCTTGAAGATAAAATTCATAGGATTAATTCCGAATTCGGCGAAGATATTTTAAATGCAGAAAATCTTAAACAACTTGAGAATATAAGGATAAAATATCTCAGCAGAAACGGACTGGTTGCTAAATTATTCGAAGAGTTGAAAAATGTTCCCAATGAAGAAAAGCCTTCTTTAGGAAAAGTTCTTAATACTGTGAGGGATGAAATCTCAGTTAAATTCGCTTCCACTAAATCTCGGCTGGAATCTGCTTCTAATGAAAAAGATGTTAAGATGGATTTAAGTTTACCCGGTTTGGAAAGAACCATCGGGAGCAAACATTTATTAACACAAACTCTAGATGAAATAAAATCGATATTTAAAGGGATGGGCTTTTCGGTTTTTGAGGGTCCTGAACTTGAATCCGATTACAACAATTTTGAAGCTCTGAACTTTCCGGCTGATCATCCGGCTAGGGATATGCAGGACACTTTTTTTATAAATAATGATTTTGTGCTGCGTACTCATACGTCACCTGTTCAAATTAGAATTATGGAACAATATAAACCTCCTGTAAGAGCAATAATGCCTGGTCGGGTTTACAGGAATGAAGCCGTAAGTACAAGAAGTTATTGTATGTTTCATCAGGTTGAAGGCTTATATGTCGATACTGATGTTACATTCGCCGAATTAAAGGGAACCTTGGTTTCATTTGCAAGACAGTTTTACGGAGAAGGATTAAATTACAGATTCCGGCCGAGCTTTTTTCCATTTACTGAACCGAGTGCTGAAATGGATATTACATGCTATTTATGTCATGGTAACGGCTGTAAGGTGTGTAAACAAACTGGCTGGCTTGAAGTACTAGGCTGCGGTATGGTCGATCCGAATGTGTTTAATTATGTTAATTATGATTCCGATAAATATACCGGATACGCTTTCGGGATGGGAATTGAAAGAACCGCTATGTTAAAATATGGTATTACGGACATAAGAGTATTTTTTGAAAATGATCTTAGATTCTTAAAACAGTTTTGATCTGGAGATATTGAAGTGAAAGTCTCGTTAAATTGGCTTAAAGATTATATTAATTTAAAAGGAATTTCGAATAACCAAATAATCTCAAGCTTGACTATGTCAGGTCTTGAAGTTGAAGATTTTAAAGATGAATCTGAATTATATAAAGATTTTATTGTAGGTTTTGTAAAAGGTAAGAATAAACATCCCAACGCGGATAAACTATCCTTGTGTACAGTATTTGACGGTAAAGAAGATAAACAGGTGATTTGTGGAGCGCCAAATGTTGCAGCCGGCCAGAAGGTTGTATTTGCACCTGTTGGAACAACAATACCCAAAGATAATTTAAAACTTAAAAAAGCTAAAATTAGAGGAATCGAATCCTTCGGTATGATATGCTCGGAAGCAGAGCTTGAATTAAGTGATGATCATAGCGGAATAATGGTGCTTGATGATAATTTGCCTGCCGGTGAATCAATAGTTAATGCGTTAAATCTTAACGATGTTATTATGGAAATTGCAATTACGCCAAATCGAGCTGATGCGCTTTCTCATATCGGAGTTGCCAGAGATTTAGGTGCGATTTTTAATTCTGAAATTAATCTTCCTGAATTAAATCTGAAAGAATCATTACAGAAAATAAAAAATAATGCCGGTTTAGAAATAAAAGATACTGATAACTGTCCCAGATATTCGGCAAAAGTAGTTTTAAATGTTAAAATAAAAGAATCTCCCGAATGGCTGAAAAATAGATTGACAAAAATAGGGTTGCGGCCGATTAACAATATTGTGGATGTTACTAATTTTATTATGTATGAAACCGGACAGCCTCTGCATGCATTTGATCTTGATAAACTGAGGGGGCACAAAATTGTTGTTAGAAGTACCGAGGAGAATTCGACCTTTACTACATTGGATTCAAAGGAAAGAAAACTTCCGATCGGAACTTTAATGATTTGCGATGCGGAAAAACCGGTTGCGGTAGCAGGCGTAATGGGTGGTGAAAATTCGGAAATAAATGATACTACAAAAAATATTTTAATTGAAAGTGCATTTTTTAATCCGTCAAGTATCAGAAAAACATCAAAGGCTCTGGGATTAAGTACCGAGGCATCTTATAGATTTGAAAGATGGGTTGATCCTAACGGAACATTGTTTGCTGCTGAAAGGGCTGCGCAACTAATTTCGGAATTAAGCGGCGGAGAAATAGCAAGCGGTTATCTTGATATCTATCCGAAAAAAATTAGCGAGCGAGAAGTTCAATTAAGGCTCGACCGAGTAAAAAAAGTACTTGGTTATGATATACCGGCTGATAGAATTATTGATATACTTAAAAAATTAGGTCTAAGAATTATTTTTGAATCTAGTAAATTAATTAGATTTGCCGTACCGACATATAGAAATGATATAGAAAGGGAAATAGATCTAATTGAAGAAATTGCCAGAATATACGGGTATAATAATATCCCGACTATTTCAAAAATCTCTATCTCGCTTGGTGAAAGGATTGAGCAAACGGAATTTTCTGATGCTTTAAGAAATTATTGTAACGGGCTCGGATTATTTGAGATGATAAATAATCCTCTGCAAAGTGAGATGCATGCTTCTATAATTGGTGAGAAAATAGGTATCTTAAATCCTCAAAGTTTAGACATGGCTTATCTTCGTACATCATTGATACCCGGAGCTTTATCTGTTGTAACAAAAAATATTAATATCGGTGAAAAAAATATTGCTTTATTTGAAATTGGAAATATCTTTAATAAAAAATCAGAAGATATTGATATAAAAAGTTTTGAGGACTTTTCTGAAAATCAAAATCTACTTATAATATTAAGTGGTAAATTAAATGAAAAAACGTGGGAATTACCCGAAAAAGAATATGATTTCTATCATCTTAAAAGTATTATAAATAGCCTACTTTCTAAAATTTCTCTTGACAATGTTTTAAATGATTTATATTATCACAATACGAATACTGTTTTTGATTTATATTTCACCAAAAACATAGATAAAACTCAAACGGGAATTGGTGGACGCGTAAGAAAAGAGGTTCTTAAACAATTTGATATTCAACAGGATGTATATTGTTTTGAATTAAATCTGGATTTATTAAAAAAAATAAAATTAAAATCTCGTAAATTTTCAGAGCCGCTAAAATTTCCGAAATCTGTTAGAGACTTTGCATTTATATTCAATAAATCAGTATCTTATGAGGAGGTAATTAAATTTATTAAGAAATCGAGCTCGGAATTGTTGAAATCGGTCACCTTGTTCGATCTTTTTGAAAGTCAATCTTTAGGTGAAAACAGTAAAAGTATGGCATTTTCTCTGGAATATTATTCACTGGAAAGAACATTAACTGAAGAAGAAGTTGAAAAGGATTTTAATTCGCTAATAAAAGCTGTTACAAAAAATTTCAATGCACAATTAAGAGGTAAATAGTTGGCTGAAATATCTAAAAATGATATGTTGATAAGCGACCTGAGTGCAATAGAAACTCAGCTTTCTATATTGGTAAATAAAAATAAAGACTTAAGTATAAAGAATATTGAACTTGAAGAGAATTTGAATTCCTTAAGAAAAGAAAATTCTGTTCTTCTGCAGAAACTCGAATCCCTAGAAGATGAAATAAAAAATATTGATGACAGCGGGGAAGGAAATTTATTTAATTCATTAAATTTGAAGGAGAGAGAGAATTTAAAAGTGAAATTGCAAAATTTAATTACTAGAATTGATTATCACTTAAGTTCTTAATTTTATTGTTTGTTTGATGGAAAAGGCATAATGACTGACAAAAGGAAGCTGAAAATAAAAATATTTGATAAAGAATATTCTTTATTGGTTGAAAATGAAGAGATAGCCAAAGAGCTGGCTATTTACGTTAATAAAGTTATGGAGGAAACAAAAGACGAACTTCCGGATCAACCAGCGCAAACTATTGCGATTATTGCGTGTTTAAATATTGCCTATGACTTATTTTTAGAAAAAAATAAAAATAGAGAATTTCTTATACAAGCTACTGATAAAGTCAAAAAGATTAAGCTTCTTCTAAATGAGACTACAATGTCTGACCCATCATAAAAAAATTAATACCGCTCTGTCAGTCCGTAATAAAATGAAAACCTAACCTTCAAAAAAAAGGGAGTTTGACTTTCGGCGTCTATTGCAGGCCTTAATCCGGCTTGCCGGATTTCCGATTTATCGGAACAGAGGAAGCAAAAAGCGTACGGGCAAATTCCCACACTGACATAATAGGGTTTTTCTCCTTATTATTCAGTGACTGGCAGTAGCGGTAATATTTAATCCCATCATTGGAGGAAAAATGGATGTGATAGTTCTAATACCAATGGTAATTGTCCTAGTAGTGTTATTTTTTTATTTAGGGTGGCTGTTCAATTCCAAAATTGGGAAGAAAAGTTTAGTTTCTGCCGAAGAAAAAGCTAAACAAATAATAACAGAAGCTCAAAAGGAATCAAATAATATCAAAAGGGAAAAATTACTTGAAGTTAAAGACGAATGGTATAAGAAAAAAGTTGAATTTGATAACGAGGTAAACCAGAAAAGACAAAAAATAAGCAATTTAGAAAAACAGCTAAATAATCGTGAAGAAAATATTGAAAAAAAATTCGACCTGGTTATTAAAAAAGAAAGAGAAAATAAACAAGCTGAAAAAGAAGTTTTAGATTTAAAGAAAAACATTGAACAGAAGTTTAGCGAAATTGAAAAACTGGAAATGGAGCAGAACGCAAGGCTCGAAAAAATTTCCGGTCTTACCGCTGACGAGGCTAAAAAAATGTTAGTTGAAAATATGACTAACCAGGCTAAAACCGAAGTTTCTCATGTTATTAAAGATATTCATGACCGAGCTAAACTTGATGCTAAAAAAGATGCACAAAAAATTATTGTACAGGCAATTCAAAGAACCGCGGCAGACCATTCAATTGAAACAACCGTTTCTGTAGTTCAAATTCAAAACGATGAAATGAAAGGCAGAATTATTGGTAAAGAAGGAAGAAATATCCGCGCCTTTGAAGCTGCAACGGGGGTTGATGTAATCGTCGATGATACGCCGGAAGCTGTAATACTCTCTTCATTCGACCAATTTAGAAGGGAAGTTGCCAGAGTTTCTCTTGAAAAATTAATTACGGACGGAAGAATCCATCCTGCAAGGATTGAAGAGGTTGTGGAAAAGGTTAGGCAGGAACTTGAGGAGGAAATGATTCGAGATGGGGAAAATACTATAATGCAATTGGGCCTGCACAATATGCACCAGGAATTAATTAAACATGTAGGGAGAATGAAATACCGCTCAAGTTACGGACAAAATTTATTACAGCATAGTATAGAAGTTGCTTATTTAACCGGAATTATGGCGGCAGAAGTCGGATTGGATACCACTCTTGCAAAGAGAGCAGGCTTACTGCACGATATTGGCAAAACAGTCGATAAAAGTGTTGAAGGGCCGCATGCTCTTCTTGGGTATGAATTAACAAAGAAGTACAAAGAACACCCTATAGTAGTTAATGCAGTAGGATCCCACCATGAAGATATAGAAATGGAACATCCCATTGCCCCGCTTGTTCAGGCCGCAGATGCAATAAGCGGTGCAAGGCCGGGAGCAAGAAGAGAACCGCTGGAAAGTTATGTTAAAAGATTGGAAAATCTGGAAGCGCTTGCAAAATCATTTGAAGGCGTTGCTAAAACATATGCTATTCAAGCCGGAAGGGAAGTTAGAGTTGTTGTGGAACATGATAAAATTGATGATATTGTTGCTGATAAACTAGCTCACGATATTGCATCCAAAATTGAAAGTGAAATGGAATATCCCGGTCAAATAAAAGTAACCGTAATCCGGGAAGTCAGAAAGATCGGTTATGCAAGATAAATTTAAAATTGATATTTAAAAAGTAATCTTTTAGATAAAATTATGTAATTTATTTAATTATAAGAAGTTCAATGATTTTTAAAAGAATACTTTTAATATCTGCTGATCTACAATGCTAGAATATTTATGGTAAAGAATAGGAAAATAAAAATTGCGGTTACAGGGGGAATAGGTTCGGGGAAATCGGCATTCTGCATATATTTAAGTGAAATAGGAATTCCCGTAATAAATGTGGATGATGTATCAAAGGAGCTTTTGGATAATGATACAGAGATTAGAAAACGGATTATAAAAGAGTTTGGTACGCAGTCATACCAAGGACAGAAAGCAAATAAAAAATATCTCGCTGAAAAGGTATTTGCCGATCAAAAAAAAGTTTTAAAGATTAATTCAATCATTCATCCCAAAGTCATTTCAAAAGTTAATATTCTGGCAAATGAAATTTTAAAAAATAATGATATTGCTGCCGCTGAGGCCGCTTTAATTTATGAAGCAGATATGGAAAAATATTTTGACTTTGTTGTTTTGGTAACTGCTATAAATGAAGTAAGAATGAAAAGGAAAATAGAACTGGAAAAGTATTCGGAAGAGCAATTTATTAAGAGAGATGAAAACCAGATACCCGATAGTGAGAAAAGAAAGCGTGCTGATTTTATTTTTGAAAATAATGAAGGACTTGATGAACTAAAGAACAAGGCCTATCTTCTTAAAAAAATTTTAACAGGATTAACAAAGATCGATGAATAATATTGCCTTTCAAGGAGAACGCGGAGCATTCAGCGAAATTGCCTCTAAAAAATTTTTTACGGAAAAAATTGTTACCTCTCCTTCTTTTTCATTTGAAGAAGTTTTTATTAAAGTAAAAAATGGAACCGCTGATTTCGGAGTTATACCTATTGAGAACTCTTTGTACGGAAGTGTTTTTGAATCGTATGATCTTTTGTTGAAATATTCTCTGACAATAGCCGGCGAATTAAATTTGCAGATAAATCATCATCTGATTGCAAGCAATCATTACAGGCTAAATCAGATAAAAAAAGTTTATTCTCATCCACAAGCGCTGGGACAATGCTCTAAATTCTTGAAGAAACTAAAAAATGCCGAATTAGTACCGACTTATGATACTGCAGGGTCGGCGTTAATATCATTAAAAGATAAGAGTGTTTCCAGTGCTGCTGTAGCCAGCAGGGAAGCGTCCGAAATCTATAACTTAAAAATCTTAAAAAGCAATATCCAAAATAACCGGGAAAACTATACGCGCTTTTTAGCGATAAGCAAAAATAAAAAGCATGAACTTTATACCAGACCGAAAACTTCCATTTGTTTTGAATTGAAAAGCATGCCGGGTGCTTTGTTTAAGGCACTTAGTGTCTTTGCTTTACGCGAAATAGATCTCCTAAAAATTGAATCCAGGCCAATTCCACATAAGCCTTTCCAATATATATTTTACACTGATTTATTAGGAAGCCTGGACGATGAAAAGGTGAAAAAGGCAATAAATCATTTATCGGAAATATCAATCAGTATTAAAAAATTTGGTACTTATGAAACAGGGAGAACATACAAAAGTTAATAAATTAAAATTATTGAATAACAAACTCAACTAAATTAAATTTGAAGCTTTTATTGATAGGAGTATACAGTGTCGTTCTTTAACAAAATTATTGTAGCGATTGTCCAGATGATGCCAAAAGCAATAGTCGGAATATTTTCAAAAAAATATATTGCCGGCGAAACACTGGGCGAAGCGGTAGAGTATGTAAAAACTCTAAATGCAAAAGGTATCTTTGCAACAATTGATGTGCTTGGCGAATCAATTAAGACAAAGGAAGAAGCAGTTGAATCTAAGAAAAAGGCTCTTCAAGTTCTTGAAACTATAAATGAAAATAAACTTAAAGCAAATCTATCAATCAAGCCTACCCAGATGGGCTTAAGCATTGATGAGAATTTTGCATTTGAACAAATAAGTGAACTGGTTGAGAGAGCAAAACAATTAAATAATTTTGTCCGTATCGATATGGAAGATTCTCCATATACAGATAAAACTTTTAAATTGTACAAAAGATTAAAAGGAAATTATGACAATCTGGGAGTTGTAGTTCAGGCATATTTGAAAAGATCTTATGATGATGTAGTTGTATTAAATAAGCTTGATACAAATTACCGTCTTTGCAAAGGTATTTATATTGAATCACCTAATATTGCATACAAGGCCAAGCAGGCGATTCGTGAAAATTACATAAAGGTTTTGGAAACAATATTAAAATCCGGTAATTATGTGGGTATTGCAACTCATGATGAATATCTTATAAATGAGTCATATAAAAAGATTAAGGAAATGAATTTATCCAAAGATAAATTTGAATTTCAGATGCTGCTTGGGGTAAGGGAAGATTTACGCGATAAGATTAGTTCAGACGGATATAAAATGCGAATTTACGTACCGTTTGGAAAAGATTGGTACCCTTATTCAATAAGAAGGCTGAAGGAAAATCCGGAAATAGCCGGTTACATTTTAAAAAGCATTTTTACATTTAAATAATGAATATTTTAGGAATCGAAAGTTCATGCGATGAGACTTCGGTTGCAGTTATTTCCGATAATAAATTGATAGCCAACTTAATATCATCCCAGGACTTTCATACAAAATACGGAGGGGTTGTACCCGAACTATCGAGCAGAGCTCACCTCCAAATTGTAATGCCTTTGGTAAAGGATGCTTTGGCTAAATCAAATTTAGCATTAAATGATCTGGATGTAATTTGTTCGACTGCAGGTCCCGGATTAATCGGTGCTCTGCTTGTGGGATTAACTTTTGCAAAAGGCCTGGCATATTCACTTAAAAAACCTTTTGTTGCGGTTAACTATATTGAAGGTCATATTTTCTCAGGATTCTTGATGGAAGAAAAACCTGAGTTCCCATATTTAGCTTTAATTGTATCCGGCGGTCATACACTTCTTTTGCTGGTTAAAAGCTTTTTAGAAATTAAAAAACTCGGAACTACGGTAGACGATGCTGCCGGCGAAGCTTTTGATAAAGTTGCCAAAATGTTAGGCCTTGGTTATCCTGGTGGGCCTAAAATACAAAAAGCGGCAGCAAAAGGTGATCCGGAAAAAATTAATTTCCCTGTTGCCGATTTAAAAGATCCTTATAATTTTTCATTCAGCGGATTGAAAACATCCGTGCTTAGATATGTCCAAAAGAATTACAAAGAAAGTAAAAATATTCCCGAATCGGATTTAAATGATATTGCAGCTTCATTTCAGAATGCAGTGGTAAAGGCATTGATAAAAAATACCCGGAGAGCATTAAGTAATTTTGAAGTTAAGTCAGTGTCGCTGGCCGGAGGAGTTGCTGCAAACAAAGCGCTGAGAGAAGATGTAATCGGTCTGGGAAAACAATATAATAAAAAGGTTGTAATTCCGGCTCTTGAATATTGCGGTGATAATGCTGCCATGATTGCATTTAGAGGCTTAAAATTGTTTGAAGCCGGGAAGAAGTTCGATTTAAGCTATAGTCCGTATCCTGGTTTATCAAACGAACATTTTGCATAATATTTGTCTCTTCATTAAAATTCCTTAAATTCACAGTTGATGGATAATATTTATAAGAAAATTGAAAATGAGCTTGAAAATCTCAGCAAAGAAGAAAGAGAAGAGATCCTTCGAAAGCTCCGGGACGATATTGACGTTTTAGACAAACAGATTGTTCATCTTTTAAGTAAGCGTACTTTAAATTCAGTGCTTATCGGACGTGTAAAACGAACTTTAAATTTACCGACGTATAATCCCCAAAGGGAAAAAGAAATAAGTACTAGAATCGGTTCATTTGTAGAAGAGCCTTTAAGCAGTGAAGCATTGTTAAGAATTTATGAAAGAATTCTTGATGAGTCGCGTGCAATTCAAAAAGAAGAATCGGACAGAGGTAATATTTTTAATATATCGGCTAATAAAATGAAAGTCGGGTTTAAAAATCTTTTATCAAAAAAAGAGTTTATTTTTGTAGCGGCATTTTTCTTTGTAGTTCTGGCATTTTTATACTTTACTTTCTTTACACCGAATTATTATTCTGTCCCTGCTCCCGTTAGGCTTGATGTAACAAGAGGAGAACCGTTTTCAAAGATAGCGGATGCATTATACGGGGAAGGAGTTATTCATAGCAAAACTAATTTTAGGATTGCAGCGTTTATTTACGGTGCGGAAAAAAAGATTAAAGCAGCTCGCTATTATATTCCTAACGGTTTAAGCTATTTGGATCTGATAGACTTTCTGCTTAACTCTCATGCGGATTTATTGAAGACGGTTACAATTCAAAATGGAGCATCGCTTCAATGGATTGCTTCCAAGCTTAAAGATGATTTGTTTATCGATTCATCGGCAGTAGTTAGCCTAAGTACTAATAAAGGATTTTTGGATTCTCTCGATTTAAATTCATCTTCACTTTTAGGCTACTTAATGCCGCAGAGATATAATTTTTATGAGAGATCTTCGCCCAGGGTAGTTTTAACTGCTATGTATAATAGCTTCCGAAATTTTTTAGATGATTCGCTTAAAGAAAGGGCAAAGCAGCTTGGATATTCGATTCCGAAAATTATTACCCTTGCATCTATAGTGGAAGGTGAGACAAATAGAAAAAATGATATGCCTATTATCGCCAGTGTTTATTATAACCGGTTAAAAAAAGGAATGAAGTTGCAGGCCGATCCGACTATAGAATTTATTAAACAGGGTAATTGGAGCAGACTTGATTATGCTGATTTACGAATTAAATCACCCTATAATACTTATGAAAATTACGGACTGCCGCCGGGTCCTATAAATAATCCGGGCAAAGCGGCAATTATGGCTGCGCTTTATCCTGCAAAAACCGATTATCTTTACTTTGTAGCAGATGGTAACGGCGGACATATTTTTTCGTCTAATTTTAAACAGCATAAAAAAAATGCTGAAAAGTATAGAAAATGGCTGAACTCATTAAAGATAAGATGAAATATCTAATCCCATTAATAATGGGAGTAATTCTTTCCAATTGCGCTTTGCAATTGCCTCCGGGCGGAGGTGAAGTTGATAAAGTTCCCCCCAAAATAACCGATGTTTATCCTGCAAACGGAACTACTAATTTTAAAGGCGATCATTTTGAAGTAACATTTTCGAAGTATGTTGATAAAAGAACTTTTCAGAATGCATTATTTATTTCGCCCGCTGTTGAAGGAACTTTAAATTATGACTGGACAAACACAACTGTGGATGTGACATTTCCGAGAAAGTTAAAGAAAAATATAACCTACGTTGTTACTATCGGAACGGACTTGGTTGATTATAATAACCACAACCGGATGGCTCAAGCATATTCTTTTGCATTTTCCACGGGGGACAGAATTGACAAAGGTGAAATTACCGGGAGAATTTACAATGAAAATCCTGAAGGCATATTGATCTTTGCTTATGTAAAAGGAGACAGCGCTGTTAATCCGATGGTTCGAAAGCCGGATTACATTTCCCAAACCGGCAGGAACGGATACTTTAAATTAATGGGACTGGCTCCGGCAGAATACAGAGTTTTTGCCGTAAAAGATCAGTCCGGTAATTACACGTACAGTCCCGAACAAGATGAAATAGGTATTCCTTACAGAGACGTAACACTTACAGAAAGCGATACGCTGTTTACAGGGATGGATTTTCTGCTTACTAAAATAGATACGGTTAGGCCAAGGCTGGTCAGCGCTGTAATGACGGATAAATTTCATGTGCTTCTTGATTTCAGCAAGGAAGTTGATTCCTCGACAATGCGATCAGGTAATTTTTTGTTTGTAGATTCTACTTCTAAAAAAACATCTAAACCAATTTACACTTTTAAGGGAAATACAAAGCCGACCGAGATAGTTCTTGTAACTAAAGATAATTTTCCGGGTAAGGATGAAGTATTTGTATTTGTTGATACGGTTAAAGATAAGATCGGAAATTTTTATACAAGAGATTTTACTTCTATTACAATTAGTGAAAAGCAGGATACTACAAAGCCGGGTATATTTAAAACCGATCCGCCTATAAATTCCGGCAGTGTTGATTTTAAAGATGCACAAATATCTTTTTATTTTAACGATGCATTCGATACCTCGGCAGTTAGAGATTTAATTTCGTTTTCGGATACATCCGGCAATAAGATAAATGATAAAATTTATTTTATGGATAATGCATCTTTCAAAATTATTCCTTTAAATGAATTAAAAGCTAACACATACTATTTAATAAAGATAAAATTGAACGGCTTTAAAGATGCAGCCGGCAACAGCTATGATTCCTTGTATCAATTTAAATTTAAAACGATTAACGGCTTGGACTTTACTGGCGTATCCGGCTCTATAATAAATGCAGATATGAAAGAAAATCCGCAGCTTGTTTTACAGGGGATTGATGCCGAAAAATCAACTTATCTTAAATCTGCAGGAAGTGCTCAATTTGATTTTGAAAGAATCCAGCCGGGCAAATATTTTTTGTGGGGATATTATGATACTGACAGTACGAAGACTTACATGTACGGAAAGCCTTTTCCATATAAACCTTCCGAAGAATTCTTCTTTTACCCTGACACATTGAACCTCCGTCCCAGGTGGACCGTAACAAATATTAATTTTTCATTTGGAAAGAAGTAGTTAGCTGCAATGCCAGGTACAAAAATGGATGATGGAATAGGTTAATGGAAAAATGTAAAGATATTTTGTCGTACTATCATGTGCACACATGTCTTATAATCATTAAATAAATGTAATCAAATAAATCCTACAGACATATTTTAATTTTTATAGCAGCTTTATTCTACCAAAATCCTGCTTGTTAACATTTTATAATTACAGAAATTTTTCAGTGCATTTTTAAAAAATATATTTCATTTTTTGCAGTGAAACAGTCTGTTTTTAAATCATCGAATAATGAAATAAGCTAGAAACAGACTAAACTTCATGGGTTCTTTTAAAATCTATTGTACACTGTGATTCAGATCTTTTGCGGGAGGAGATGATGATATATTTATAACGACCGATAACGGCACAAATTGGAAATCAGCTAATACAGGTTGATTAAATCACAATACAATCATTTCTGAATCGTTTTTTCTCACATTGTTTCCGATAAAAATTTATTCACTACAAATAATGATGGGGCGTTTGTTCCTACTAATAATGCCAAAGGTCGGATACCATCCAATCCCGGATTAATTAACACATTGGCTTTTCCAATTGTCATAAATGACTATACTTTTTTTGTTGGAATTGATGGGAAAGGTGTCTGAAGTTGAAATCTATCCGAAGTGAGTAATATTAATAAATGAAATATAGAAAGAAACGCAACTAATAAAATTCTCTTGTCGAAAACAATTTCGCCCTGGGTATTTTAGAAATATCTAAAATATATTATCATCATTAAGTATCTAGTTTAACTGAAATGCTCTAATATGTTATTGCAAAATATGCTTATAAGGATTCATTTGTTGATGGATAGGCGGTTTACCGTTCAAATCCACATCAGCAAAGACTAGCAACTTTAACGTGATGCTGTTATATTTTTAAGAAATTTGCTTATGTTTTTAACGGTGAGATCTTATATCGGCGAAAAGGTGAAATGGGTAAAATTGACTGCGGGAATTCCCCTAAGTGGGAAAAATATAAGATATTAACATCTTCCTTTAAATTTCTTATTATACAAAGACTGGTTTTGTTATACTAAACAAACGTATAATATTTTCGAAAATGATTATGACGTCTATAATAATGATGTTTTTGCTTAGTCATGTAAGGAAGCTTTGATTTTAAGGCTTTCCATTAAGTAAAACAAAGGGAAAATAAAATAGATTATCCGTAAACCCTAAAAAAGACAATAGCGACGTCGTGGATGATTTAATATTTTCCCGTTTTAAATTAGCGAGGCTAATCATGTTCTCGGTAATAAAAAAATATTTTTTCCATTTCGGTTTTTTGATAACTATAATGTTTATCGTAATCGAATTCATAGGATATTTTTCACTCGGCGAAATTAAACTGGGTTCAAATATTCATGCATTTTATCAAAATAAAAATCTGGTGGTAATAGGTTTGGTCGGATCATTGGCAATGGTGCTTTTGCTTATTATTTATTTGCAATTCAGTTTTTATAAGCCGCTGTCCGAACTGTCCAAAAAATTTAAATTAATGGCGGATAAAGATTTTTCTTCGATAAGCAGGGCTTTAACAGAAATGGCCCACGGAAATTTGACAACGGGTATAAAGCTGGAAGCTAATTCCATTAAAACTTCTGCGAACGGAAAAATCGGAGAAATGACGGCAGGTCTGAATCAAATTATTGAGAATTTAAAAGAAGCAAGCAAAGAATTTAATTCGGCAACCGACAATCCGTGCCAAAGGCTTCTATACGTCGGAGCTGATTCTTATCTTGAAGGAAGAGCCTGCGGCGAAGCAATGGGTAAAGCTTTGAACGGTAAAGGCAGGGTTGCCATTATAGTAGAAAGTTTAAATATCATAGGTCATGAACTGAGACGAAAAGGATTTCTCAATCTAATAAAAGAGAAATTTCCTTCAATTGTTATTGTCGATACTGCCGAAACAAATCTTAATAACGAAGCAAGTTACGAAGTAACTAAAGATCTTTTAAAAAAGCATCCGGATCTAAAAGGTATATACGTAACATACGGCGGCGCTATGACTGCAAAAGCTGTGAAAGAGCTGAACAGTAACGGCAAAGTGAAAATCATATGCCATGATCTGGATAACAGCACGATGGAATATATTAAAGAAGGAACGATAACTGCTACTCTGGGACAGGATGTTTTTGGCCAGGGCCACGATCCAGTTATACATTTATTTAATCATATTGTTAATAATTGGGTACCGGTTCAGCCCAGAATGCTTACCAGCATGGACCTTGTAACCAAAGAAAATTATAATCAATTCTGGCAGTCTGGTAGAGGCATAATAGAATCTAAACAGACAGCTTTAAGAAGAGCGAAACCGATAAGAATTTCGGACAGGCCCATAAAAATTGCTGTTCTGGGAAGATCTTTAACTCCGTTCTGGGATGACTTTAAAAAAGGTGTCGACGCCGCGGGCGATGAATTAAGACAATTTAATGCTACAGTTGATTGGATAGTTCCGATAGGCTCACATGATAACGGCATAATAAAAGTTACTGCCGAAATATACGGACCTGCAATTGAAGAGTGTATAAATAAAAATTATCACGGAATCAGCACAGGTATTTTCGATAATAAATTAATACCATTTATAAACAAAGCCGTTGATAGAAAAATAAGTGTAGCTACCTTTAACAGCGAACCGATGAGCCTGCGCAGTCTGTTTGCTACATTCATAGAAAAAGCTAACAAACTACTGGAATTAAGTCAAAACCTTTCTTCCGCAGCACAACAATCTGCAGATACTTCTAATTATAATGCGGAAGCCGTTCAACATATGGCGAAGAGTTTGAATGAAGAGGCTACATCTGTAATTACAGCAAATTCAAATATGACTCAAATTGCTGCCTCAATAGAGCAAATAGCGGTTGATTCGCACGAACAAAAGAAGGCAGTAGAAAAAGTGTCCGCTTCCGCGATGGAAATTTCCACTGCAATTAATTCTGCAAATTCGAGTGCTTCGATGGTTGTTACTGCTTCGGCAGAAGCTATTGACGTAGCAAAAAACGGATCAAAAACGGTTATGAAAAATCTTGAACAAATGAAGACTATTGAGGAAACCGTAAATAAATTTGCTTCAAAAATTGAAGGTATGGTAAAGCAGTCGGAACAAATTGAGGAAATCATAGAAACAATTGAGGAAATTGCAGAACAAACCAATCTGCTGGCTCTAAATGCGGCAATCGAAGCGGCCAGGGCCGGCGAACACGGAAGAGGATTTGCGGTAGTAGCAGACGAAGTAAGAAATTTAGCGGAAAGATCTGCGGCTGCCACCAAGCAAACTTCCGGTCTGATTATTAAAGTTCAGAAAGACATGAAAGATGCCGGAGAGTCTATCAAACTAATTGTCGAAAAAGTCAAAAAAGGAACAGAGATAGCCGGTCAGTCAGGAAAAGCGATAGATAAGCTGCTGAATACTTCCCAAAACGTTAACAATCAAATAAATACAATGGCGGAAGCAAATGATGCCGTTGTGAATATAATGTCCGGGTTGCGAGAATCCATAAATAAAATAGCTGGCGTTATTGATCAAAACATGAGTGCTACCGAAGAGCTGAGTGCCAGCGTACAGCATACGGTAGAAATGATAAACAATGTAGCGTCAATAAGTGAGTTTAACGCAAATACTATTAATGAAATATCCGAAAAAACCATTAAGGCTACCAAGCAGGCGCAGGATGTGGGGAATGTTGCTACCGAACTTTCCGGCATGGCAAATGAGCTGCAGGCCGCAACTGCACAGTTTAAAATCGACACCGACGGTTTAAGTATGAATTAAACTTACGCAGCTGACTAATAAATGATTATTTTCATTGTATGAGTCTAAAGATATCAGCCCTCTACCCCTAAAATTGCATTTCAATACTTCTTCATGATAATATCAGTTGTAAAACCAACTATATTTAGAACATTTGTGTAACCTTTTGAGTATGAATGGGGGCATGAGAAAAAATGGAATATAAAAAAGAACAGCCTAAGCTTGCTATTCAATCCAAATGCGTAATCGGGTATGTATTTTCAAATGTCATATATGAAAGTACTACTCTTCGTCAAACTTGTACAACATTACTGTACATGGAAATTGATTTTAATCTAATATACAGTTCAATTCCAATTAGAGCTTTTGTAATGAGCGGCAGCTTAAAAGTAATTATGTTAGTCTGTAAACTTAACCCAAAAGTGTTGGTAAATATTTAAATAACCAAAACCCGAAAAGATATGATAGGTTTTTAATATATTTAAAAATTAAAAGGGAAAGATTTATTATTAAAAGAGGAGAATTCAATGTTAAACAAAAAAATCTTATTAACCTTTACGGGAATATTACTAGTCTTATTCACCTTCAATTCTTTCGGACAGTTTAAACAGGATAATGTTTACCATGGTTTTAAATTATTAAAGAAAGAATTTGTTAAAGAAGTTAATGCAGATTGCTATTACTTCATCCATGTTAAGAGCGGTGCAAGGCTATTAAAAATTGCCGATGACGATCCAAATAAAACATTCAGTATCGCTTTTAAAACCGTGCCGCAATCCGACTGCGGTACACCGCATATAATCGAGCATTCTGTTCTTAACGGTTCAAAAAATTTCCCGGTTAAAAGTCCGTTTGATGTACTTGCAAAAGGATCGCTCAATACATTTTTAAATGCAATGACCGGTGACGACATTACAATTTATCCCGTTGCAAGTATGAACGACAAAGATTATTTCAACTTAATGCATGTTTATCTTGATGCGGTTTTTAATCCTCTTATGATAAATGACAAAAGAATTTTCGAACAGGAAGGCTGGCATTATGAAGAGGACAGTGTTAATAGTTCCGTACAGTATAACGGCGTTGTCTATAGTGAAATGAAAGGCGCATTTTCAAGTCCTACACGGGAGCTTTACTACAATGTAAATAAAAATCTATTCCCGGATAATTGCTACGGATATTCATCCGGCGGCTACCCGATTTCAATTCCGCACTTAACTTACGAACAATTTATAAAATTCTACAAACGGTTTTATCATCCTTCAAACAGCTACATATTCCTTTACGGCAATGCGGATTTGGATAAAGAGCTTAAGTTTATCGATTCGGAATATTTATCAAATTACAATAAGATAGATGTCAATTCTGATATACCGCTTCAAAAGCCATTTAAAAAGATGAAGGATGTTACCAATTATTATTCGGTGACAGAGGGCAGCGATACAACTAATCAAACTTATTTAAGCTTAAGTTTTGTTATAGGATTAAACACCGACCGCTCATTAGTTATGGCTCTTAATATGTTAACCGATTTGCTTGTAAACCAGGAATCTGCACCTATAAGGCTTGCGCTTCAAAAAGCCGGCATTGGAAAGGATGTAAATGCCCGTGTGGATGATATTGAACAGAATGTTTTTAATATAACCGTGCAGAATGCTAATCCGGGTGATAAAGAAAAATTTAAAGAAATAGTTTTTAACACACTTAAAGATGTTGCAAAAAACGGCTTGGATTCTCTTGCAGTTCAAGGAGCGCTTAACAGAACGGAATTCAATCTTCGTGAAGGCAATGATGCACAAAAAGGTTTGTCATATAATTTCAAAGCTATTCCTACATGGTTTTTTGAAAATGATCCGTTCCCCGGGCTTGAGTATGAAAAATCTCTTGCAAAATTAAAATCAGATATAAATAAAAATTTTCTTGAGAATATTATAAAAAAGGATATGATTGGTAATCCTCATTCGCTTTTATTATCCCTTATACCCGAGCCGGGACTTGAAAGAATAAATAACGAAAAGATTGAAAAAGAATTATCAGATTACAAAGCATCGCTTTCCAGCCGACAAGTTAAAGAAATAGTAGAAAATACCAACGAGCTTAAAGCATATCAGAAAGAAGAAGATTCTCCAGAAACGCTTGCTAAAATTCCGTTATTAAGCCTAAAGGATATTAACCCGGAAGCACAATGGTATTCACTCGATAAACAAACAGTTGATAATATACCGGTGTTAGCTCACAACGAATTTACAAATGGGGTAGTATATGTAAAGCTCAATTTTGATATGCGTATTCTGCCTGAAAACCTTATTCCGTATGCTGCTCTTCTTTCGGAAGTAATGGGCAGTATGAATACTGAAAATTATTCTTATTCGGATCTTGAAAAGCAGCTAAATATTAATACCGGCGGATTCAATGCCTACTTAAATAGCTATGTTAAAGATTTGAACGATGCAAGCTTGATTCCTAAGTTTGTAGTTTCATCAAAGGCAATGAAAGATAAAACCGGAAAGATGTTTGATTTGATGAGTGAGATTATAAATAAAACAAAGTATGCGGACAAGGACAGGCTGAAAGAAATATTAACAAGAGACCAATCAAGAATAGAAGCGAATGTAAAATCAAACGGCTATTATTATGCTCAAACAAGATTAACTTCTTATTTCAGCAACCAGGGTATGTTTAACGAATTAACGGACGGTATATCGTTTTACCGATTTATATACGGGCTTGCAAAAAATTATGATACAAATTCAGATGAGATAATCGGCAACTTGATTAAAACTGCAAATCTGCTTTTTACAAAAGAGAACTGTATTGCGTCAGTTACATGCGCAGAAGATGATATGCCTCAGTATTTAAAGGAATTCGGTGTCTATGCTAATAAGATGGCTGACTATAAACCAAATTATAATGAATGGAAATTTGACTTAAATAGTAAGAACGAAGGATTTATTACAGCATCGAAAGTGCAGTACGTAATTGAAGGATATGATTTTAAAAAGCTGGGTTACGATTGGAATGGAAAATTATATGTACTTTCGCAAATCCTATCATCGGATTGGCTGTGGAACCGGTTACGTAAAGTAGGCGGCGCTTACGGCGGATGGGCATCGTTTTCACCAACAGGAATTGCATATTTTGCTTCTTACCGCGATCCGCATCTTAGAGAAACATTAGCTAATTACGACAGCACAGTTAATTATTTAAAAAACTTTAATGTAGACGATAAAGTAATGACAAGATATATAATCGGAACAGTTTCTAACCTTGACCGTCCACTTACTCCGTCAAGAAAAGGCGATTTAGCAGTTAAGCGGTATCTTCAAGGAGAAACAAAGCAATACGTACAAAAGTTAAGGGATGATGTTCTGGCAACTACTTCAAGCGATATTAAATTAATGAGTAAACTTGTTAAAGATGTGATGGCGAAAAAAGCATATTGTGTTTACGGCAATGAAGACAAAATAAAATCCGAAAAAGATTTGTTTAAGGATGTTGTCCCTTTAAATCCGGAAACCGTAGAAAAGAACGAATAAGTTAAATGCTTATTAATTTGTGTTGCTGCTAAGGTAATCTCTATCGGAGCCTGGCAAGATGCTTCAAATTTATTGTACGACTGAAAGGGCCTAATTAATTTGCGGCAGGCTGTGTTCGTGAAAAATCCGTAAACTGACGGGTAAGCATGGTTTCTTTAACCTGCTTACCGGCAGATATGTCCTGCATTTGTAGTTTCAATGACGAAGGATTCGGTCAGAAGGAATTACTGGCACTAAATGATACGTGTCAGCCTGCAAGAAGAAAATAGTTTTTGGCATCCGAGAGAATTAATTAAGTTTTATAGAATCAGATTATCATAATCCAAAGTATAATATGAAATAATTAATGACATATCGTTATAAAAAAAATTGTTAAAAGTGCAGGGATATAATTATCAGTTTATCTAATACACCATACGACTATGTTTTCAAACTATTTATTATTTATGAATTATTTAAGCACTGTGAAATGAGGAACCTGCTTAATCATAAAGGAAATGACCGAATGATAATATAAAAAGGGTGTCTATTATATGAATAAGAGTATTCGTAAAAAAAGGAAAGTTACGGAAGGGCCGTTTGCAATTTCAAAAGAGGGGATGAGGTTTCATCATATAGGAATTCCGACTAAAGATCGAAAGCCGGCCGAAAAATATTTATCAAAATATAAACTATATTTTTCCGGTTTTGATACGAGCGAGTTTGGAGTTGAATGGATGCGGTATGAAGAGGGAAGTCCTATTGCTAAAATAATCCGGGAAATTCCTCACATAGCTTTTGAAGTTGATGATCTGGAAGCGGCAATAAAAGGAAGAAAAATAATCGGCGAAATAAGTTCACCCTCTAAAGGAGTAAGGGTTGCAATGATTTTAGAAAACGGTGCACCGGTAGAATTTCTTGAAATAAAAAAAGGAAATAAGGATATCCGTAATTTCGTTTCTCGCCAGGTTCAACATAAACAATAAATTCCCGTTCTTTAATAGAAATTATTTTTTTTAATGAACGGATTTAATGAAAAGTATAAAATGAAAAATATAGAATTACTTAAGGATTTCATTTTGGTATTTACCGTAACCTTTATTGTAATTAGGCCGTTACACTTATATACAATCTAATAATTTATTCTAAGTATGAATTTGACTGCCCCACGGCTTTTCGTTATGCAATTACTTTCGGTATTGTATTCTCCTGACTGCACTACAGGGAGATCAGTTAAAGCATCTATAAAAACTACTGAGATATTTAATCATATAATAATTTATTCTTAATTTAAGAAATTATAATAAAAAGAGTTAAAAAAAAATTTATAAAAATTTAACATTAAATAGTTTTTTTATAAAAAATAATTTCTTAGTTTAAAATCCCGGTTTTAATTCTATAAGTAAAATAGAATGTAGTAAAACTGAGAATAAGTTCTTAAATAAATTTTACTCTTTATAAATGCTCACAATATTATTTAGAAGAGTCTGAAATTTTAACCGGGGCAGGGTAATATAAAATTAATATATCGGGGTAAATCAGAACCGTTGTCAATAATTCTACAGATCGTATAGGCCCAATGAGAATTAAATTATTTATTGTTTTGTCTATCTTCTTTGCATTTGCATTCACTTACCTTCCTAATGGTGGAGACAAAAAGCTAAGTAAGAAACTGGATGATGATAGCTCCAAATATACCGACGTTGGAGAAATCGGATTAACCGTGACCAACTTTGGTATGTACGGGAACGGTTTTGCTCTTTGGCCTCAACAGCCAAGCTGTGAATATCCGCTTGGGAGCGGCATCGAACATATTTTCGACGGCAGTTTATGGGTTGGAGGTTTTATAAGCACGGATTCTTTAAGCCATAACAGAATCGGTCCTTTTGTAACAACCGGGTCCGTCGATGCTTCTTCGGTTGCCCAAAGAGGCGGCGGTTTTGAATTTACAAATGCGCCGGGCAGTAAAATAATTGAAAAATCTTCTCTTCTTGATTCAAGATATTATGATCCTACTGCTATCTCTCATCAGGATTTTATAATGGACTATTCGGATACAAGTATCACGCTTGCTAATGGAGAAACTATTCAAGATCATAACCCTTTGGGAATTTCGGTTCACCAGGAAACTTATGCATGGGATTATCCGTTTGCAGACTTTTTTGTTATAATGAATTATACAATTACCAACGTTTCAAAAAAATATATTGACAGCGTTTATGTAGGACTATGGACAGATGCAGTTGTCCGTAATACGAAAATAACTTCTCCTAGAACTGGCGCATCATTCTTTAATAAAGGCGGTGAAGGTTACAGCGATTCTATGAAGATGGCATATACCTATGACGTTAACGGAGATGTCGGATATACAAATAGTTATGTCGGAATTCAATTTTTAGGTTCAACTCCAACTCTAGATAGTATATTCGTAACAGGAACGGATACTCTGCCTTCGGTAAACTTCGTAAGCTGGCAGTACAAAAATACAACAGATCCGAATTTCTTCTCGCCTACAAACGATATTGATAGATATAGAAAAATGGAAGGATATTTCGGCGGAACAAACCGGTACGGTAAAGGTGTAGATCCTTCTGCTCTTAAAACACCTTCAAATCGTTCCGAATTAATAACGCATGGTCCGTTTAGATCAATTGCACCCGGAGAATCTGTAAATGTTGTATTTGCAATTGTATGTGCAAAAAAATACGGGAACGATCCAATGTCATTAGATAGTCCCGAACAAAAAATAAATTTATACGACAACGGAGAGTGGGCATTAAGAGCATATTACGGTGAAGATAAAAACAGAAACGGAAAATTGGATCCGGGAGAAGATCTCGATGGAAACGGGAAAATCACCAGATATATTCTTCCTGCACCTCCGCAAAATCCTAAAGTTAAAATTGTACCGGGAAATCAAGAAGTTAGTATTTATTGGGATAAAAGAGCTGAAGCTTCTGTCGATCCTATTTCAGGTAAAAAAGATTTTGAAGGCTATAGGTTATATAGAACAGAAGCCGGTTTCGATCTTAATCTTGCAGAAAGTGAGCGGTCATCGCTTGTTCTGCTTGCTCAGTTTGACAGCACGGGTGATGCAATAGGATATAATACCGGCTTTTCAAAAGTCAGGTTAAAAGATCCGGTAACATTTTCCGGTGATACAACAAAATATTATTATCGTTTTGATGTTGATAGTTTACTTAACGGGTGGCAGTATTTATTTGCTGTAACGGCATTTGATAAGGGAGATTCGTCGAATAATCTGGAAAGTTTGGAATCTAATCCGTTATCATCAATGGGCAGAATTTTACCCGGTACACTTCCCAACAATAACGATAAAGCTAAAGTTGGTGTTTATCCTAATCCTTATTATGGAAATGCTTACTGGGACGGCAGTACTGAAAGATTAAGAAAAATCTATTTTTACAATCTGCCTTCCGAATGTACAATAACTATTTATACCCTTTCAGGCGATATAGTTAAAAGAATCTATCATCATCAAAATAGTAATGGTTCAGATATAAAATGGTTTCAAACTTATGCAAGCAGCGGCAATCAGGTTATGACCGGCGGTGAAGATGCATGGGATCTTTTAACTGATAATGATCAAGCTATTGCTACGGGTTTATATCTATACACTGTTAAGGATGCCCGTACAGGAGATATTATGAGAGGAAAATTTTTAATAATAAAATAAAAAGGAGTAATTTTATGAAATTTAGATTACTGCTGCTTATGTTAATTGCTGGTGCAGGAATGATTTTCTCACAGTCAAAAACTAAAGTAAATCAGTACCCGTTGGTTAGTATTCATGATATTCAATATATAGATTCTGTTGGTACGAGAGGCTTTATTAATTCTGCTTATGCTAATGATACTGTACGGGTTAGGGGAGTAATTATGATTCGTACACTGGTTGATCCGGATACAGCAAGAACACCCACAATGTATTATGGTGCAGCCTGGGGTTCTTATATTGAGGATACAACAACCGGACAGACTTGGAGAGGTCTAAATGTCTTCCAGAGTGATACTACAGGTATAAACCAAGGGACTTTTTTTGATTTGGCCGATACTGGTGATTATGTTGAAATTACCGGCGTTGTTTCACCTTACGGGTCGACAAACGAATTGATGCCTCTGCTTAATCCGGTTACACCTTTCAATTATCTCGGTAAAGTTTCAAGACCTGCTCCGGTCCAATTATCTGTTACGGATTTTATGAACAATCAACAGGTAGTAAATGATGCTTTTAAATACTCGGGTATGTATGTAGAATTACACAATTTAATATCCGCTAATAGAAATACATCTAACGGTTCATTTAATGCTTATGATTCGCAAGGGAATTATGTAATTGTTTATCCGCAATCCAGATGGTTTCGATTGGATCATCTATTACCGTATTCAAAATATCAGCCTCCTGCAGATAATACCCCGATATCTACATTAAGGGGAATTGTTTCTTTTTATAATAATTTTGAAATTCTTCCGATTTACCCTAATGATTTGGTTATCTCTGGGGCAACTCCGCCATCTATAACCAATATTGTTAGAAGCCCTGTAAAAGTCGGAACAAATAAAGCGGATACAATTTATGCTAAAGTAGTTGATTTTTCATCTCATGTAAATAACGTTCAATTGCATTATAAAATTGGAAATCAAATTAGAGTTACAATTGATATGACTCAATCAGCTACGGATACTACTAAATATTATGCAGTCATTCCGGCTATCAGTCAGGATTCTACTTTGGTAAATTATTATTTTACTGCTAGGAACACTGCGAACTTAGTGGGTTATGTTCCCAGTGATACTATAAAAGGAAATTATTTTTATCAAGTTAATGATTCGCCGTTAACAATTAGGGATGTTCAGTACAGTCCATTCGGCAGCGGGTACAGTTCGTATAACGGATATTATGTTACTCTTACCGGAATCGTAACTGCCGATACTTCCGACTACCCGGGAAAATATTCCAGTAATTATCCTCAGCGCGTTTACATGCAGCAGGGAAGCGGACCATGGACAGGAATTATGATTGGCACCAAAGGAATCCATGGAGTTGACGTATTAAAATTTAAAGAGGGCGATAGTATTACTTTAACCGGAAAGATCGTTGAAAATTACAGCGTAACAACAATTGATTCTTTAACAAGTATAGTAATTAATTCTCATAATAATCCTGTACCTCAACCGGTTATAGTTCCAACCGGTGATATAGGAAGAAACCCTACTAATACATTATCTGCAGAACAATGGGAAAGTGTACTTATCGCATACAAGAATGTTACTGTTGTTAGAGAAAATGCAGATGGTACCGCTGGTCCTAATGTATCTGGTGTAAATAATAATTATGGAGAAATGTTTGTTAAAGATACTTTAGGCGGAGATTCAACTAGAGTCTCATTGCAGGATGGAAATAATAATTATGAAAATCATTGGGATGCAACATTTATTGATAACCCGGCTTATAATTATATCGGAACAGGATCCAAATTCTCAGAACTTCGCGGAATAATTTATTACTCTTTCAGTAATTATAAACTTTGTCCGAGAAAGAGCGACGACTTTGTAGGATTTATACCTACAGCCGTTAATGAATATACGAACAAAATGCCCGGGGCTTTCGGTTTAAAACAAAATTATCCTAATCCGTTTAATCCTTCAACGGTTATTACTTATTCAATTCCAAAGGAAAGTCAGGTAACTTTGAAGATTTATAATATACTGGGTCAGGAAGTTAAAACCTTGGTTAATGATTCTAAAATGCCGGGCAAATATACAGTTAATTTTAACGCAAGCAGTTTAAGTTCCGGAGTTTATTTCTATGCTTTACGGGCAGGAAATTACTTCCAAGTAAAAAAGATGATGTTATTAAAATAAGAATTCATCCCTGAGAGGCTGTCTCAATGGTATGTAAACATCATTCCTTGAGAGTCTTCTCTAAAGAAGTGCTTTGGACGATTGAGAAATATTTTAAATATATAAGATTTCTCTCTATGATCGAAATGATAGAGATGCTTCTGAGACTTCCTTAAATAAGGGAATGAAGTGATAAAAAATTTTGTGTAATAATGTTAGAATAAAAACTGTGCTACGAAAAATTCAATTATAAAATAGTTTAATTCTAAAATGTTCAGAACTTTAAAATATATAGTTATTATTGCATTAGGATTATTTTTATCATCCTGTTTTAAGGATATGGTAAATAATCCTATAGGAAACCAGCCTCCTCATACAGGTGTATTCCTTTACCCGGATTCAACGATCAGCAGGCAGCCCAGTAAAATTGATGTTCATTGGTGGGGAGATGATCCGGATGGCTTTGTTATCGGATATTATTTTTCATGGGATGGAAAACATTGGACTTTCACGCAATCTAACGACAGTCTTTTTGCTCTTCAGATTGGTATAGTTGATACTAGCTATACTTTCCAAGTATCTGCAGTTGATAACGGAGGTAATGGTGTATATGATAAGGATATTGTCCAAAACGGTATCGATTACGGCCCTGAACCGTTTACGGATAAAAATGGTAATGGAGTATGGGATAAGGGTGAACCATTTATTGATATCGGATTAATCGATCCTCATCCTGCTTCATTAAAATTTCCTATTAAAAATTCAGCTCCCACTATTAAATGGGATCAGTTAACTGTATTGCCCGATACTTCGTTTCCGGCAATGACATTCGGCTGGGATGCAAGCGATATTGACGGTGATGCAACGATTTCAAAAATAAATATTGCACTGAATGATACATCTAATCCTAATAATATAGTTTCATTAGACGGAAGTGTAAGAAATATTAGCATCCGCACAACTGACTTTTCATCCGCTTCTCCCATGATGGACATATTAATCGAAGGATTGGAATCGAACATTGCACCTCAAAAATTGCCTGGGATAAAATTAAATGGAAAGAATAGATTCTATGTTGAAGCAGAAGATATTTCGGGAGCTAAATCTGGTTTTATTCAGATACCGGATTCCGGAAAAACATGGTATGTTAAGAAGCCAAAGGGTAATCTTCTTATAGTTGACGATTATGTGGCTATTGATAATGCCGCATCATTTTATAATTCGGAGTTTGACAGTTTATTCCAAAGCCAAAGCCTGCCGAATAATTTTGATGTTTATGATTTTCACAATCAAACTCCACCGTATTTGAATGTTACTTTCTTATTAACACTTAAACTATTTAAGTATGTATTCTGGTATACTGATAATAATCCTTCTTTAGATTTATTGAGTGCAACTACTCAGAATTATATTGATGCAGGTGGAAAGATTGCTTTTTCAATGCAATTTCCGCAGACAGTAGACCTATCTGTTTTGCAAGGATTCTTACCTATTATTCCGGACTCCAGCAGTTCAAAACTTACTTTGTACGGAGGTACTAAGATCTCTGCCGATTCAACAAATCCGGCATATCCCGATCTTGTACTTTCTTCTTCTATATTTAGAGTAAAGTCATTTTACTTAAGTCCTTTGGGTGCAATACCTATTTATTATTTCCCTAATCATGATCTTAAAGGATATATAGGCTTTACGGATTCTCAAAAGAAGTTATTTTTTATAGGTGTACCTTTAAATAAAGCGAATGGTGGAAATTATAATGTTAAAAATTTACTGAATAAAGTGTTCATTCAAGATTTCGGGTTAACGCAATGATGAAAAGAATTTTACCGATTATTTTATTTTTTAGTATCGTTTCCGTCTATTGCCAAAACACAGGTAAAATTACGGGTAAAATTGTAGACGCCGCTAATAATGAACCTTTGATAGGGGTTAATATTCTTCTTAAAGGAACTTACTATGGGGCTGCTACGGATGTTGACGGCAAATTTACAATTGCGAATATTGCACCGGGCAGTTACAATATGACGGTTTCCTTTATAGGATATAAGACTGTTGAATATACCGGTTATAGAGTTGAAGCAGGTAAAACCAGGGTGTTAAATGTTAAAATGGATCAGACTGCTTTAACATTAGACCATGCCGTAATTGTGGTTGGTTCCAAACCTTTGTTGGATGTCGATGAAACGCAAAGTAAAACTACAATTTCCTCCGATGATATAAAAAATGCGGTAGTTGAAAATGTGCAGGATATTGTTGCACAGCAGGCAGGAATTGTTAAGTCTGATAATGAAATTCATATTAGAGGCGGACGTGCATATGAAAATGCTTACCTGCTTAACGGTGTTTCCGTGCAAGATCCTTTGGCCGGAACTGGATTCGGACTTCAATTAAGTGCAAATGCAATTAAAGAAGTTGATGTTATTACAGGCGGCATTAATGCAGAATATGGTCAAGCTACATCGGGTGTTGTAAATGTTACAACAAAGGAAGGAGGCGATCAATACAGCGGGTATTTATCATATAAAACAGATGATATAGGGAATCCATCGTCACCTCATATTTTTAACAATAAAATTTTTGAATTTGATTTAGGCGGGCCCGAGCCGATTACAACAACCGTACTACCTAAAATAGGTGTTAATATTCCGGGCAAATTATATTTCTTCGGGAGTTTTTACATGGGGCTATCCGATGGAATTACTCAAGGTTATTATAAACCAACAGCAGGCGGACTATACTCATCAACATTTTACGGAACTAGATTTGCCCCCGAAGCAAATAATAATTGGTATTGGCTTGGAAAACTTACTTATAAACCGTCTGCAACATTAAAAATTTCTTATTCCTTCAATCAATCTGTTTCTATTAGTCAAAATACCGGAGCACTTCAAACAAATTTAGAATATGTTGAACCAAGCCCCGGATATCAATACACATTTCAGAATATTCTAAATCAGGCAAATGTATTTACGCATGATAATATTTATCATACTATTAATATTACTCAAACACTAAATTCAAAAACTTATTATGATCTTAGCTTTAACTATTTCTATACAAATCTTCGTGTTGATGCTAACGGTAAAAATTGGAGCCAATATGTTCAGCCTAAGGATATTCCGAATTTTCCTATTCAATATTACAATTTAGGCCATGATACCATAGGTGTTATCCCCGGTGATGGTTTTTGGGATCTTGGAAATCCTTACACATGGCACGATCATTATTTAGATGAATATTCAATTAAAGGAGATATAACAAGTTTCTTTGATGAAAAGAATAAATTTAAGGCAGGTTTTGAAACTCAATTCCAGGAAATGCAAGTAGTTGATATTTATGAACCCTGGGTCGGAACATTGGGTTTAAATAATGATATATATAAAGTTTATCCGGCAACCGGTGCATTTTATGCTCAGGATAATATTAATTTCAGCGGAATGATTCTGAATTTCGGACTCAGATTTGATTATTGGTTTCCCGGAAAATATGTTGATGATGCGGTAAATAATCCTGCGGTTGTTACTGTACCTGAACAAACAAGAATAGACTACAAGAATGATACTTACGGATGGTTTGGAAACAGAAGATGGAAAGGCAGACTAAGTCCCCGTTTAGGAATTTCGCATCCTGTCTCGAATAACCAGACCTTGTTCTTTTCATACGGTCATTTCAGTAAATGGCCTAGGCCTCAATTTGTTTATGCAAAATTAAATCCGTTAAATGCACAATCAACTTTTCAAACTTTCGGCAATCCCAACTTAAATCCGGAAACAACAGTTGCGTATGAATTAGGACTTAAAACTCAATTTACACCAAATGATGTACTTACTGTTACAGCATATTATAAAGACATTTTCGATTATATAAATACAAAATCAGTGCAAATATCATCGGCAAGACTAATTACTCAACATTTTATAACTTATGTTAATTCGGATTATGCCAGATCCCGCGGTCTGGAGATGGAATTCAAGAAAAGAATCGGTGATTGGTTTACCGGAACTGCTTCGGCTGCTTATGCTATCGTTACAGGTAAAAGTTCGTCGGCCGATGAAGGTGCATTAGTAATTCAAGGCGATGCTAACGAATCGGTTAAAGAAAAATATATGCCGTGGGACCGACCTCTTACCGCATCAATTACTACTAATTTTTATGTAGGAAAAGGCGATGCATTATTCGGTTTCGGAAACGGAATCCTTGATGATTATAATTTATATATTAGAGTCTTTTTTGAATCCGGTAAAAGATATACTCCTGCTTATTTTATGGGTTATGATGCGCAGGGAAGACCAATGTATGTTGCTTCAACAACGGATCTTTATACCAATATAGGGCAAAATTGGTTTTGGGTCGATTTGAATTTTGAAAAGTATATTCCAATCGGGGGTCTTGATCTTTCCTTGGTAGTGGAAATAAATAATTTGCTGGACACTCAAAATTCTGCAATTATAAATCCTGTTACGGGAAAGGCATATCAATACGGTGATCCTGTCCCTTATTCATGGAATGATCCGAGATATCCGGATTTACAAGCTCCGATTACTCCTTATCCTACAGATCCATCTAGATATTTAACCAGACGAAATATAAAATTGGGACTTAGTTTAAAGTTTTAGCATGAAAAAAATATTTTTATATATATTTATATTAACAGCGTTTGTTGATTCAAAGGCGCAATTGTTTCCAACATTAGGCGGTCAAAGAGTAGGGATTTCTACAGCGGAATTTTTAAAAATCGGAGTTGGAAGCAGGTCGTCATCTATGGGTGATGCATTTGTTGCGGTTGCTAATGATGCATCTGCATTATATTGGAATCCTGCCGGCCTTGTTCAATTCGATCAAGATCAAGTTATATTTTCTCATAATCAATGGGTTGTGGATATAAATCATGATTTTCTTGGCGGAGTATACCATCTGGATGGTACAAATGCTTTCGGAGTTGCCATCACTTCACTTTCTACGCAGGATATGCCCGTGACAACTGAATTTGCCCCATTCGGTACTGGCGAATATTTTAGTTATGGAGACTTGGCATTCGCTGTTACATATTCCCGTAAAATGACTGATAAATTCAGTTTCGGCGGAACTGTAAGGTACATTGAAGAAACATTAGACAAGTTGAAAATGCGCGGAGTGATGATCGATCTTGGAACATATTATTGGACAGGTTTAGGTTCAACGCGCTTCGCAGTTACAGTTTCAAATTTTGGAAATCAGCTTGCACCTGACGGAAAAGTAGTATTGATTGGTAAAAGAGAAAAATCAGATTGGCAGTCATTCTCTCCTCCTACTATTTTCCGTATCGGTTTTGCATTCGAGCCTTATGAATCCGGAGATAATAAAATTACTACATCAGTACAATTAAATCACCCCAATGATAATAGTGAAAATATTTCAGCAGGGTTTGAATATAGCTGGAAGCATATTGTCTTTTTAAGAGGCGGTTATTTATTTAATGTACCGGAACAAAATTACTCTTTTGGGTTCGGAGTAAATATTCCGATAAGGATAGCATATTGCGAAGTTGACTATTCATATTCCAATTTTACTTTATTAGGAGACGCACAAAGGTTTTCAATTATTCTAGGTTTTTAATGAAACGCTTTTTACCAATTATATATTATTTGATGCTTGTAATGCCGCTGCTAATCGGCTGCGGTGATAAATTTGATATTAGCCAATTAACATCCTCTTCCGGTAGTCCGAATATTATAGGCGATACAGTATTTATTCCAATTAAGCCTGCATGGACAGGTTTTAATAAACCTGAAGATATTATTGTTGGCAGAGAACCGTTTATATTCGTCGCCGATACATATAACGATCGTGTGGTTATGCTTAATTTGAACGGGGATGTTCTGGGGACGAGGCATATTAGAAGACCGGTTGCCATTGCGGAAGATTACAAGTTAAATTTAATAGTTTGTGCCGAGCTTGATACTGTTGTAAACGGACAAACTCAAACTTTCGGTGCTGTTTATAAATTGGACTTGGTAGCTGTACAGCATCAGATAGGTGAGGCACCAATAACAAAATTATTACCTCGCCCTGTTGATTTAAATTATCCTCAGAGAAGATATACCGGCGTATGTGTATTTTATAATAATACATATTATGTTGCCCGTACAGGCCCCAATAATTCAAGTTTTGTAGATCCCGATAACTCGATTCTTTACTTTAGTCCGAAAAGTTTGTTCGGAGGCGGTGTCGGTGATACATTAATCGGCAGAGTGCCTAATATCGATCCGTTAAGTTCGGGACTTGTTTCTGCAAACCAAATTTCTTCACTAACCTCTTTTAATAAAAAGAACATAGATTTTATTGAAACCCTTATCGGGAATAGCAGTCTTAAAGCACAATGGCTTACTTATGTAGTAACACCGGCTTCTGCGAATTATGAAGCGAAACTAACTCCTTCTGACGGAGGAGCATTAATGTCTCCGGGTAGATTCAGTCAGCCCGAAGGTTCGTGTATTGATGACGCCGACAACATTTATGTAGCCGATGCACAAAAGGATAGTATATTTAAATTTACTTCATTAGGTGATGAGCTTCAATCTTTCGGCGGTCCGGATGTCTTTAACGAGCCTTATGCGGTAGCGTACTTTAATAATGTACTATATGTTGCCGATACGGGAAATGATAGAATTTTAAGATTTCAATTATCCACAGTTTCAAACTAAATAAAGTAATCGAAGTGCAAAAAATATATTCGAAGATCTAATTAATTTGTACAATATCAGGTGGAGATCATATCTATATTTTTTATTTTCGTTTGAAATTTAAGTTAATAATAGTTTATAAATATATTTTTGAATTTTAACATTTTAATTGTGTAAAAGCTTTCACTTGGGAATCGAAAGGAAATAGAATGAAATTAAACAATAAAATGCGTGTAAGTGATTTTACTTTTATTTTAACCGTAATATTTACAGTATTTAATTTAATACTCGCAGAAAATGTTTTAGCCCAAACGGCGAACCATCCTGTAATTAGTGAAATACTTATTAATGGAGTAAATGAATCTGCAGCTTCTAATAATGATGAGTTCGTTGAGGTATACAATCCGACTTCTAATCCAATTGATGTGAGTAATTGGACGATTGATTACAGGAGCGCAACAAGTACAACATTTAATACAAAATATACTTTCCCTTCAGGAACACTAATCCAGGCTCATAAATTTTATTTGTTTGGCGGCGGCGGTGTGTCGAATAGAGATAATTCTACAGAGACAGTTATTTTAGGACTTGGAAATTCAGGAGGTGGAGTATTTCTTAGAAATTCATCCGGTACAACTATTGATTTAGTTGGATGGGGAAGTGCTTCTTCATCAAATTATGAAGGCTCTGCAGCAGCTACGCCGTCTGAAGGCATTTCGCTCGAGAGAAAAGCAAATTCGTCATCAATTTCTGCAACGATGGGAATCGGGGGAAGTGATGAGCTACAGGGAAATGGTTATGATACTGATAATAATGCAAATGATTTTGTTGAAAGAACTACGCCCCAGCCGCAGAACTCAAGCAGTCCGGCAGAACCTGCTATTGATAACGGAGGAAACGGGACCGGGACTGCATCTATTTCACCCGAATGGATAAATGCTTCCGATTCAACAAATGTTACTTTTAAAATTGCAGGAGACGGAACTCATACTCTCGACAGTGTTTTAATTGTAATACCTTCTTCATTAGGCTGGGTATGGAGCGGAAGTATTTCGGATGTTACTATTTCCGGTGCAGCCGCTGTAAATACATCATTATCTGTTTTGTCCGATACTATTTATATCGGTTCTGCTGCAATTACCTCAACAGACAGTCTTATTGTAAAAGTAAATAATGTAAAATCACCTTCTAATGCAACGTATACGGATTTCGTAATTAGAACTGCTTTATCAGGAGGTGAACCGCTTCCTATTGCCACACTTCCACGGATAAAGGTAATTAAAGTTGTACCTATTGTTCAGGTTCATGTAAATGATGCAAATGGAGTTCCAACTTCTCCTTATGGAATAGGTGCAAGTGTTACTGTAACCGGCATTATTACCGCTGATTATAATTCCAGCGCTACAGATGTTTATATTCAAGATGAAACTGCCGGGATAGATGTTTATAGTTCTGCTAGAATATTAAATTATCAAGTAGGCGATAGCGTTACGGTAACAGGAACAATTTCACAATTTAGGGGTTTGACTGAAATATCGCCTGATCCAAAATTATTCATTGTACATTCTCATGGAAGTAAGGTTCCGGATCCGATGCTGTTAACTGCCGAAGAAGTAAACTTAACATTCCACTCGGATGATTATACCGAACCAAATGAAGGAAAGTTAGTTAGACTTAATAATGTAACTTATAATGTTTCCAATTCTACAATTACGGATGCATCCGGAACAACAAATACATATGTAGGAAATTTAAAAGCTCCGGCAGGTATATTTGATTTAGTTGGAATATTAAAACAATATAAACCCGGTACTACAGTCTCGCCGCCTTATACAAGCGACTATGAAGTAAATCCACGTTCTCAAGCAGATATAATATTAGGGCCAGGTCCCGGATTCTTAACTATTCCTATGGAAAATGATATTCAGCCAAATTCAATAAGCATTTCTTTTAAAACATCCAGATTAGCTCAAACAACTATTAGATTCGGAAAAACTAACTTATATACGGATTCAGTTGTTATATTAAATCCAGATACCGTTCATTTAGTTACTTTATCCGGATTATGGCCTTCAACGGTTTATCATTATCAAGTAGCCGTTACAGATACCGGAGGGACAAATTATACTGGCGATGCATTATTTTCTACTTCTTCTCCAGTCGGTTCAACAGGAGAAATGGATGTATTTTTTAATCATTCTGTAGATACATCCGTTTCTTTAGGTGAGAATGCTCAATATGTTAATATATATCAGAAATTATTAAATCGTATAAATAATGCAAAATATTCAATCGATCTGGCATTATACAGCTTAAGCGGAAATATAGGGGTTAACATAGCCAATGCACTTATCGCGGCAAAAAATAGAGGTGTAAAAGTTCGGGTAATCGGCGAATATGATAATCATACAACCGCACCATGGTCGACTCTTTCCAGTAACGGAATTACCGTAATCTTCGATACATTTGATGCCGTTAACGCCGGAGCAGGATTAATGCATAATAAATTCGGAGTTTTCGACTTCCGGGATACAAGTTCTTTTCTGGATGATTGGATCTGGTCAGGCTCATGGAATGCAACTGATCCCGGCAATAATAATGATGCTCAGAATGTAATAGAGATTCAGGATAAATCACTTGCACAAGCATATACAATGGAATTTAATGAAATGTGGGGAAGCACTACAGATATTCCAAATGCTGCTAAATCAAGATTCGGAATTAGAAAAACCGATAATACTCCGCACAGATTTAATGTAAATGGGATAAATATTGAATTATATTTTGATCCATCGGATAATACAACATCTCATATGGGTGAAGTATTAAATGCAGCTAAGAGTTCAATTAATGTTGCAATGCTGACATTCACAAGAGATGATCTGGCACAAATATTAATTAACAAGAAAGCTGAGGGTGAGAAAGTCCATGTTATTTTAGATAACAATACTGATATAGGAAATGAATTTGCAAATCTGAAAAATAACGGGGTCGATGTTTTATTAAAGGGAAGTGCCGTTACCGGTTTATTCCATCATAAATATGCTGTTATTGATGCTGATATTTCTTCAGCAGATCAGGTTGTAATCACAGGTTCACATAATTGGTCAAGCGCTGCAGAAACTTCAAATAATGAAAATACACTTATAATTCATAGCAAGCGGATAGCTAATCTTTATCTTCAGGAGTTTAAAGCCCGTTATATCGAAGCTGGTGGTACCGATATAATTACTGATATTGCAAGAAATAATATTAATAATATTCCATTAATTTTTGATCTTAAACAGAATTACCCGAATCCATTTAATCCTTCAACTACAATAACATTCTCAATTCCTAAAGAGAGCAATGTTACTATTAAAATATTTAATATCCTTGGACAAGAAGTTAAAACTTTGTTAAACAGGGATGAGACTCCAGGAATATATTCTTTCAATTTTAACGCAAATAATCTCAGTTCGGGAATTTATTTTTACAGTATCCGCGCAGGAAATTATTACAATGTTAAAAAAATGATGCTTCTGAAATAACATAAATGTATCAATGAAAATCTGCTTTAATAAGGCAGATTTTCATCTTTTTCTGGCATTTCCGAATCCATATTAGTTCTAAATTTCCCATACTTAAACCATTGTTTATGCAAATTTAAAAAATTTGTAAAATCCTGTGTGAATCATTAAATTTAGTGATTAAAAATTAAACCGTATAGGATAATAATGAGTGAAATTAGCGGAAAAATAATACAAGTTATCGGTCCCGTAATTGATGTTGAATTTGAAGAGGGACACCTTCCCAAAATTTATAATGCTATAAGGATTCCAAGGACTTCTTCAGAAGGCAAAACAGAAGATTTGATTGCTGAAATTCAGCAGCACTTAGGTGATAATAGAATTCGTGCGGTTGCTATGGATACTACAGACGGATTAGTACGCGGGATGGAAGCTTTCGATACACAGCAGCCTATTTCTGTTCCCGTGGGTCCAAATACTTTAGGAAGATTGATAAATGTAATAGGTAATGGGATTGATGGATTAGGGGAAATTAAATCAAATAAAAAGTACCCGATTCATAGGCAAGCACCTGAATTTAAAAATCTTTCTACAAACACGGAAATATTTGAAACAGGTATAAAAGTAATTGATTTAATCGAGCCCTATTCTAAAGGCGGAAAAACCGGTTTATTTGGAGGTGCAGGTGTCGGTAAAACTGTTATTATCCAGGAACTAATTCATAACATCGCACAGGAACACGGGGGTTATTCTGTTTTTGCAGGAGTTGGTGAAAGAACTAGAGAGGGAAATGACCTGTGGCTGGAAATGAAAGAATCGGGAGTTTTAGAAAAAACAGCATTAGTATTTGGTCAAATGAACGAACCGCCGGGAGCTAGACTAAGAGTAGGACTAACAGGTTTAACTATTGCCGAATATTTTAGAGATGAAGAAAGCCGGGATGTGCTTTTATTTATTGATAACATTTTCCGATTTACTCAAGCCGGTTCCGAAGTAAGCGCACTGCTAGGAAGGATGCCTTCTGCAGTTGGATATCAGCCGAATTTAGCTACTGAAATGGGTGCGCTTCAAGAAAGAATTACATCCACTGATAAAGGCTCAATTACTTCTGTTCAGGCAATTTATGTTCCTGCAGATGATTTAACTGACCCTGCACCGGCTGCAGCATTTGCTCACTTGGATGCAACTACCGTATTAAGCCGGCAGATTTCTGATTTAGGTATATATCCTGCCGTAGATCCGCTTGAGTCTACATCAAGAATTCTTGAACCCGGAATTCTCGGGCAAGAACATTACACGGTTGCCAATGATTGTAAAGAAATTCTTCAGCAATATAAAGACCTTCAGGATATAATAAATATTCTTGGAATGGATGAACTTTCGGATGATGATAAAACAATTGTAAGACGAGCAAGAAGAATACAGAGGTTTTTCAGCCAGCCCTTCCATGTTGCCGAACAGTTCACGGGTTTTAAAGGTAAATATGTTAAGCTTGAAGATACAATAAGAGGTTTTAAAGGAATTATAAACGGTGAATACGATGATCTTCCGGAAGCAGCTTTTATGTATGTTGGTACAATAGAAGAAGCAGTTGAAAAAGCTGAGGCAATGAAATAATAATGGCCGGCTTATTTTTAGAAATACTTACACCTTCCAAATTAGCTTTTTCCGGAAATATTAAATATGTAACTGTCCCTGGAACCCAGGGTTCATTTCAGGTTTTGTTTAATCATGCCCCGTTGCTAAGTACTTTGGAAATCGGAACAATCAAAATAGAAGTAGATGATAAGACGTTCAAATATTTTGCCACAAGCGGAGGAACAATTGAAGTTCTGGATAATAAAATTCGCATTCTTACAGATGCCCTGGAAGCAATTGAGGACATAGATTTAAATAGAGCTCAGAATGCTTTGGAAAGAGCTCAAAAAAGACTGGCAAATAAAGATACGGAAAAAATTAATTTAAGCAGGGCAGAAGCTGCATTAGCAAGGGCATCAAATAGAATTAAAGCAGTTGAAAAATATTCCGTAAGACAGTAAAAATTTTTATCCTGAAAGATTTTATCAATTCGAATTTCTTTCTCAATCAGTTGATATATCCATCTCCTAAGATAATATTTCTTTCTGCAGTATTTTCAGTTAAATTATTTTCTACATTTTCAAAATATTCCAGCAGGTAATTAAGTCTTTCATTTTCATTTTGAATTGTCAATAAAGTCTGCTGTTGTTCAAGAGAAAGTCCTGATTTTTCGGCAAGTTTAAATGATTTGACATTTGTTGAATAATAATTTATCCAGAAAGATTCTTCCAGTTTATAATTTATCTTATTCAATATTTGTTCAAACTTTGTTTGAAGCTCTTCAACTAAGTTTTTATCAATTTCGTAATCAAAATCCGAATATTCTTTTACGTTAGAAATTAAATAACCATCCGGACCCATTTCAAAATCCATAATTTGAAATCTGCTTCCTGCCCGCACGATAATGTCCATCTCACCAGTAATATATTTTTTTAACGTCTTAAAGATAGTAACGTATGAACCAACAGAAGAAATCTCTTCACCTAATTTAGCAATAATTCCAAAACCTTCATTATCGTCCAAGCATTTTTGTATCATTTTTTTATATCTGTTTTCAAAAATATGTAAAGGATATTTTGAGTACGGAAATACTACAAGGTTTAAGGGAAATATTGCAATTTTTGATTTCATATCTTTAATTATGATGATTCAATTTCATTTAACTTAAAGTTAAAAAAAATAATTTGTTAAAGAAATAAAAAAAGCCGCCCGTTATTTGAGCGGCTTTTAATTCAATTATTTTTGTTATTTATTTAACTTTTGAAAAATTGGATGCAACTTCATCCCAATTAATAACATTCCACCAATTTTCAATATATTCCGGCCGTCTGTTCTGGTATTTTAAATAGTAAGCATGTTCCCATACATCCAACCCCAAGATAGGGGTCCCTTTTTGATCGGCTGCATCCATTAAGGGATTATCTTGATTTGGTGTTGAAGTAACAACTAATTTATTATTCTGAACAATAAGCCATGCCCAGCCGGAACCGAATCTTGTAGCCGCAGCTGTAGTAAATTTACTTTTGAACTCATCGAAAGTACTGAAAGCAGAATTTATTGCATCTGCTAATTTTCCAGAAGGTTTCCCGCCGCCGCCTTTTTTCATAATAGTCCAAAACAATGAATGATTGAAATGACCGCCGCCGTTATTTCTAACTGCAGCAGGATGTTTTGAAGCATCCTTTAAAAGTTCATTAAGTGATTTCTTTTCCAAATCACTGCCTTCAATTGCTTTATTTAAATTTGTTACATAACCGTTATGATGTTTTGTGTAATGAATCTCCATTGTCATCTTATCTATATAAGGTTCCAATGCGTCATATGCATAAGGTAATTTTGGAAGTTCGAATTTTCCCATTTTTTTCTCCTACTATATTGTATTTATAAATTATCGTTAACTATTGATTGGATCAAATTTAAACTAATTAAATCATGTGTGTCCGCTTAATGATAGATTTAAATAATTTCAAAAATTTACTAAACGCTGAAAGAATCTCCGCAACCGCAGGTTTTTGTAGCATTTGGATTATTAAATATAAACCCTTTGCCATTTAAACCATCTGTAAAATCTAACTCTGTGCCTGATAAATAAAACAGGCTCTTTCCGTCAACATAGAGTTTTATTCCGTTTTCTTCAATTGTAGTATCACCTTCTTTAGCTGCAGCATCAAATCCTAATGTATAAGTTAAACCGGAGCACCCTCCGCCTTTAACTCCAACTCTTAAACCGTAAGTCTCCGGAACCTTATTTTCTTCCATTATCTTCTTTACTTCATTTGCAGCTTTTTCAGTAACTTTTATTTCAGATAATTCTTGAATATTTCCCATTAAAAAATTCCTTCTTTAATGAATGATAACATTAATTTAATTAAATTTTTTAGGCATACCTGTGAGCAATTCAACTTTATAACGGATCGCCAGGGGCATTAGTCACAAATTCGGGATAATTTAACCGCCAACCGGATAAATTAACTCTAATAAAAATTTGTTGCTCTTCCAAGTATTTGCCTAATTGTTTAGCTAAGCTTTCTGCTTCTGAATTAGTAATTTTAATCCCTTTTTTTTCTAAGTATTTTTGTAATCCGAATTGTAAGTCTCTAAAGAAAAAATTTGAATTATGGAAAAAGGGATATCTCGCTTTCAAATACTTTAGGAATACCTCTTCATCGCTTTTAATTAAATCAAAATATTTCACGTTTTGTGCCCTTTTCATTTTTTATTTTATAATATTTTCTTCTTCTAAGTGCAATTTAGATGAAATGATCCTTAAATTGTTAACCGCCTCAACGCTTTTATCTAAAACAAAATTTATTTCTTCTTCAGTATTAAATCTGCCGATACTAAATCTTATTGAAGATTTTGCAAGTTCATCGGATAAACCGATTGC
>JBJKQE010000197.1:0-5461 GCA_046705645.1 Ignavibacteriaceae bacterium
TCCGGTTGAATCATGATTTTACACCTAAACTATAATAGGATGTCTGTAAATTTATAGTTATCTCAAAATATTTTGGCAGTCATTGCGAGGAGTGAAACGACGAAGCAATCTTTTGCTTAACATAAAGAATAATAGATCACTTTACTTGCCTGCGTGCAGCCGCTTCTGCATAGGCAGGCTTCATTCGTGATGATTAAATTATTTATCGTGTTAGTCTTGGAAACTCAAAAATGAATTGTTTATTGTTCTAGTGCGTTTAATTGAATTGCAACATTTTTATTCTATTCTATTTCAATTTCCCAATATGTTCCTTTACCTACAAATAACATAATTTGTTATAAATAGCTTCTTCAAAGCAAAAACTTTTGTAAATTTACCTAAGAATTTTTACATTCGATTATAATTTTCATGTTACATTCTACTGCAAACATTTCATTTTATGTCTGCTCTTGAAAAAATAGAAAGGTTTTATAAATGTATACGGCAATAATCCTTGTTTTAATTGCTATCGCTGCGTTTTTCTTTCTAACCGGTACTCAAAAGCGCAAGCCCGTTAAAGTATTTATAGGACTGGCAATAGGTATTCTTACTTTAGCGTTCTTCTGGTTTCTTGGATTTTGGGGTGAAGTTTTATGGTTTCAAAATGTAGGATACGGAGCCAGGCTTTGGACCGTGGTATACTCTAATGCTGTCCTCGCAGTTATCGGGGGAATTGCAGGTGCAGGTATTTGCTACTTTCTTACAAAATCAATTTCCCAAGAACATAAAATACTTAGGTATGGAAGCTGGCTTTTAGGACTATTTATTGGTGCCTCGTGGGGAATATCCAATTGGGAAGTAATATTAAAATTTTTAAATAAAGTATCAACCGGAATGACAGATCCGATTCTGGGAAAAGACGTCGGATTCTATTTGTTTTCCCTTCCGTTTCTGGAGTCATTGTATAATTTAGTTTTCCTCCTTTCCATAATCTCTCTGATTGCTGTTATAATAGCACTCTTCATCCGTTTCGAAGGAAATAATTTTGTACTTTATTTTCCAAACCCGATTGAAGTCGATATTAATAAATTTTATGTACCTATGTATTTGAACTCGGCGGTATTTATTTTTATTCTCGCTTTCGGAGAATTCCTAGATCGTTTTGATCTTATGTACTCAACTACCGGAGTAGTTGCCGGCCCGGGATGGACGGATGTTAATATAACCCTGCCTGCTTATGCAATAGCCGTAATTTTAATGATTATAATCGGATTAAGCCTTATAGTTCCTTTAAGCAGAAAAAAGATTCAAAAATTTTATTTTAAGAGATTTTATGTTGTGCAGGAACGTTCGCACGGATTAATACTTATAAGTGCAGCAATTTTATTAATAATAATAAATTTTGTAGCGATTACAGCCATACCTGGTTTATTCGAATGGTTGATGGTTCAGCCGAACGAGATTACTTACGAAAGACCTTACATCTTAAATAATATAAAGTTCACTCGTTATGCTTTCGGGTTAAATAATATTGAATTAAAAGAATATCCGATGAACGGGAATTTTAATCCGAATGTTGTTGCTGCAAATCCTAGTATATTTTCCAATATTAGACTTTGGGACTGGCGTGCGCTGGATGCGGTATACAGACAATTCCAGGAGTTCCGCCTTTATTATGAGTTTTCAGATGTAGATGTCGACCGTTATAAATTCGACGGTCAATATAGGGAGGTTATGGTTTCCGGCAGGGAAATAAATTTGAACAATCTTCCTGCACAAAGCCAGACGTTTGTTAACAAACGGTTTCAATATACTCATGGTTACGGGATTGCAATGTCCACTGTTAATGAATTTACTTCGCAGGGGCTGCCGCACATGCTGATAAAAGACATTCCGCCTGTAAGTGAATATCCGTCACTTCAAGTTAAGCAGCCGCGTATTTATTACGGTGAAATGACTAATACTCCGGTTATTGTCAATTCAAAAGAAAAAGAATTTGATTACCCGAGCGGAGCTGATAATGTTTATAACCGATACAACGGAAAAGGCGGTGTAAGAATTTCAAACTTGTGGAGAAAATTTTTATTCGGCTGGAAGTATGACGGAACAAGTTTGTTCTTTTCGGATTATCCTACAGATTCAAGCAGGATAATGTTTCACCGGCAAATTCGCCAGAGGGTACAGCTGCTTGCCCCATTCTTAAAATTAGATAACGATGCTTACATTGTCCTTGCCAACGGTGATTTGTACTGGATGATAGATGCATATACTACTTCTTCATATTTTCCATACAGCGAACCTTCCAACAGCTATATTGCAGGAATAAATTATATTAGAAATTCCGTTAAGGTTGTTGTAAATGCTTATGACGGCTCAGTGAATTTTTACATAATGGATAAGAATGATCCTATTATTAAAGTATGGGATAAAATTTTCCCGGGACTTTTTAAAACCGAAGAACAGATGCCTAAAGATTTGCTTGCACATATACGTTATCCAACTGATCTGCTGCAGGTGCAGGGACTTATTTTTGAAAAATACCATATGACGGACCCTACCGTGTTTTACAACCAGGAGGATCTATGGATGAGAGCTACCGAACAGTACTACAGCCAGGTACAGCCAGTCGATCCTTACTACATTATGTGGCAGCTGCCGGGTGCCGATAAACCCCAGTTTGTTGTAATGATGCCTTTTACACCGAAAGGGAGACAGGTACTAATTGGCTGGATTGCCGGTATGTGTGATCCTGGAAATTACGGCAGGCTGATCGCATATCAATTTCCAAAAGATAAAACAATAATCGGCCCGCAGCAGGTTGAAACTAAAATAGATCAGGATAGTTATCTATCCGGTCAATTAACGCTTTGGAGTCAGCGTGGTTCTAATGTGATAAGAGGTAATGTTCTTGCTATACCGGTAAATAATACTCTATTTTATGTTGAGCCGATTTACCTTCAGGCCGAAACATCTGCTTATCCTGAGCTTCAGCTTGTGGTTGTTATGCATGGAAATAATATGAGTTACGCAAAATCTTTCGATCAGGCATTAGACGGTTTGTTTTCAAAGATGCAGGGTGCTCCTGTTCAAAATGTGTCAACCACTGGAGAGAAAACCAGCACTGCACCTCTGGTAATTTCAATGGAGCAGCAAATACAAAATGCAAACAATGCATTTAATAATTATTTAAAACTTTCCGGTCAAAAGAAATTTACCGAAGCTGCAAAAGAACTTGAGAAATTACAGCAAGCGCTGCAGAATCTTTCCAATCATCAAGGGAATACACCGGCGAAGAAAAAGTAAAAGGAATTATTTCACCTTTTCGGTTTAATAACTTTTATTTCTTAGAGATACCCAATGTTTTTAAAACATTGGGTGTCTAACTGCACAGAATGTCAAGAAATATCGTTTTCTAATCATAGTAAAAAATTACCTTTTTTGTTGAATTATTCATAGATACCCTTTAGAATTCTTGGTTGTCTATATTATAATCAAGCGCCCTTATTACAAATCTTTTTCAGTAACTTTATATTTGGTTCAACGTGTAGAAAAATTATTTTGCATAAATAGTTGATAAATTCATTCATTTTCTTATTTTAAACACTCCATTTTGGAATTAAATAGGGGAATGGAGTTATGAAAACTGATGTAGTTACTCAAATTAAAATATTGCTTATTTTAGCTTTTGCTTTTATTGTTCAGTCATGTTCAACGACTCCAATAAACTTAGGGATTGCTAAAGAAGAATTAATCAAATACCATGATTCCGGCAGATATGATAAAGATGTAGCCGCAGCTGTTGATAAAGCAATTGAAGAATTCAAATCGGTAAAAGTAGAAAACAATTCTCTTGTAGTGTTTGATGTTGATGAAACATCATTATCCAACTACGAAATTAATAAAGAGCTTGATTTCGGTTATGTAAAAAATATATGGAATGATTGGATACAATCAGCAAAAGCTCCCGCAATAAAAGAAGTATGGAAGCTTTACAATTATTTAATTAATAGGGGGATAAAAGTAGCTTTCGTTACTGGAAGATATTCATACCAATATGATGCAACATTCAAAAATCTTGTTAATGAGGGTTATAAAAGTTTTGATACTTTAATTGTTCGTACTGCAAATGAAGATAGTTTGACTGCAGAACAATACAAGTCTAGTATTAGAATGGAACTTACACAAAAAGGTTTTAATATAATCGGAGTTGTGGGAGATCAATACAGCGATCTTGAAGGCCCGGACCACGGAATACAAGTAAAGATTCCGGATTATATGTACATCATAAGATAATTTTTATAATTCTTGTTCCAATTAATCGTCATTGAATTTTCATTGGAAAAATGTAAAAATTAAATTTTAAAGAGTGGATATTTAAAAGTAGTTTAATCACATCTCACACGTCTTATTTTTTCTTTATATTTGAACTTAAAAATTTCAAGATTATAGAGAAATAAATGACCGATAAAAATATTAATGAAATTCCCAAAGCGTATGATCCTTCAAAGGTTGAGGATAAATGGTACGGATACTGGCTTAAAAATAACTTATTTCACTCCGAAGTAGATAAATCCAAAACCCCTTATACAATAGTTATTCCTCCGCCCAATATAACCGGCATGCTTACAATGGGGCATATTCTTAACAATACAATTCAGGATATTTTTATCCGCACAAAAAGAATGCAGGGCTTTAATGCATGCTGGGTACCCGGAACCGATCATGCATCAATTGCTACGGAAACAAAGGTTACAAATTATTTAAAAGAAAAAGGGATTGATAAGTTTGAAATAGGCAGGGAAGAGTTTTTAAAACACTGCAAAGAATGGAAAGATAAATACGGTGGCATAATTATCCAGCAGCTTAAAAAGCTCGGAGTTAGCTGCGACTGGCAGCGCGAGCGTTATACAATGGATGACGATTATTATAACAAAGTCCTTGAAGCTTTTGTACAGCTTTACAAGGAAGGAAAAATTTACCGCGGCTACCGTATGGTTAACTGGTGCCCGGCATCTAAATCCGCAATTTCAGATGAAGAGGTTAATTATAAAACTGTAAACGGAAAACTTTGGTATTTAAAATATCCTGTTGTCGGAACTGAAAGCTATTTGGTTGTAGCAACTACTCGTCCTGAAACAATGCTTGGCGATACTGGAGTTGCGGTTAATCCAAAGGATGAAAGATACAAAAAGTTTATAGGAAAGAAAGTCTTACTTCCTATAGTCGGAAGAGAAATTCCGATTTTTGGTGATGAATATGTTGATGTCGAATTCGGCACAGGCGCAGTAAAGGTTACACCGGCCCATGATGTTAACGACTATGATATGGGCATGCGTCATAAGCTTGAGTTTATAAACATCTTTAATGAAGATGCCTCAACGAATAAAAATGTTCCGGAAGATTTCAGCGGGCTGGATAGATACGTTGTCCGTAAAAAAGTTGTAGAAATATTTGAAAAGCTCGGACTTTTAGAGAAGACCGA
>JBJKQE010000198.1:0-59920 GCA_046705645.1 Ignavibacteriaceae bacterium
GGATTAATGAATACCGATTCCGAAATAAGTCTAAATGCCAGTCTTGCACCAAAAATTATGTCTCCGGGCCAGGCAGGATTTTTTTCTCACTCGGCAGCATTAGGTTTGGTAATCTTAGAATATGCAATGGAAAAAGGAATCGGCTTTACAACTTTTGTATCTGCCGGAAATAGAGCCGATGTATCTGGAAATGATCTCCTGCAATATTGGGAAGAAGATCTTAATACAAAAATGGCAATTCTCTATCTTGAAACTTTCGGAAACCCAAGACGTTTTGTTAGAATAACCAGGAGAATGACTTATAAAAAGCCAATACTTTGTGTTAAAAGTGCCAGAAGTTCCGTCGGGAGAAAAACCGTCGAAGCAAAAAGCGGTGCTCATGCCGGAGGAGTTCAGGAAGTTGAAGCTTTATTCCAGCAAACCGGAATAATATTAGCTCCGACATTAGAAGATCTGTTTGACGTAGCTCTTGTTCTTGCAAATCAACCTTTACCAAGAGGTAATAATGTAAGCATAATAGCAAATTCCGCAGGTATGGCAACACTCTTTGCAGATGCATGTGAAATGAATTATTTAAATATTGCAGGACCGGGCGTTATTGATTTAGGTGCATTTACTTCACCCGAAATGTACGAGTTTACTATAAAGGATGCACTATTGAATGAAAGTGTTGACTCTCTATTAGTAGGCTTTGCATGTGTAGGGAATTGCAGCGCTGATAAAATTGCCCAAGCTATTCGAAGAGGGGTTGATGCAGTGGAAGAAAAAACCGGGATGGAAAAGCCGGTATTACTTTGTTTGATGGGTACAACAGGTGCAATATCTTTAGTTAACGAGTCTAACAATAAAAACAGCAGACACAAATTTCCGGCATTTCGTTTTCCTGAATTAGCTGTGAATGCACTTAGCAGGATTGTCCGTTACGTGGAATTTAAAAAGCAGCCGCTCGGTAAATTAATTTGGTATGAAGACGTTCATGCAGGTGAAGCGCGTCAGCTGATTCAAAATATTATTTCAAAAACACCCGGCTCGCAGCAAATAATAGATCTTGATAAAAATTCCTCAATTGAATTATTAAAACTATTTGGAATCGGATATTCAGAAGTCGAAATAAAAGATACACCAATCTATACAATCAAAGTTAGACCGGACCCGTTGTTCGGGCCGGTAATTGAAATTATTATTTCAGAATCCCATACTGTTTTAAGAATTACCCCGTTAACAGATAGAGATATTGAAGAAATAATTCAAGAAATTCACATTGAAAAAAGCAGCGGAATATACCAGATACTTGGAAGAATATCTCAAATGATTGAGGAAATACCCTGGCTCTGGAGCTTCGAGGCTAAAGCTGTTTTAGGAGATAAACCTAATCTAATATCTAGTTTGATTGTATATATAAAAGCAGGCGGTGCGGAAAGACCGTCTTATTAATTTTATTAAATCGGGAAAACTCTATGTTAATACAAGAAGTAATGAATAAAAATATTATCACAATTTCTTCCGATACAAAATTAAAAGATGCATTTGAGCTAATGAACTTAAAAAGTATCCGTCATTTACCTGTCGTTGACGGCGGTAAACTTGTTGGAGTTGTAACCGACAGGGACCTTCGCCTGGCAACAAGCAGACTGGCAAAAAAATCTTTTGATCCCGAAACAGCAGTAAAAGAGATCATGAGTCACCCGGTTCAATTTACTCATCCGTCTGATCCGATTGAAATAGCTACTCAAATAATGCGGGAATTTAAAATCGGATGCATGCCGGTAGTAGAAAATTCTCAATTAGTAGGTATTGTAACCATTACAGACTTACTTGATGCTTTATTATTATTAACCGGAATTCATCAGCCTTCGGGACGACTTGATGTCCGGCTTTCTAATAAGACCGGAGAATTAGCAAGGTTGACCGCTATTATTGCCGAAAGAAAAGTAAATGTTCATTCAATTCTAACTTATCCTGAAAAAGACAGATCGGTTAGATTGGTACTAAGAGTAGGAACAATTGAAATTAAATCGCTTGCCGAAGCTTTATGCAACGCAGGATTTCAAGTAATTTGGCCGGTTCATATTGCATGTGTCAATTGATTTATCATCCCGATTATACAAAATACAATTTAGGCATGGAACATCCTTTCGACCCAAGGCGTGCCGAAATGGTCCTGGATTTATTAACAGAACTCGGTTGTCTTAAACAAACCATAATAAAACCTGAACTTTTAAGTGTTAAGGACTTATTAGAAGTTCATGATCCTGAATATATTAATGCAATAGAAACTGTAAGTAAAGAAAAAACCTTTTCTAATATTGAGGATTACGGATTGGGAACTTTAGATAATCCAATAGTGCCGGGTATGGCCGAAGCAGCTCGATTACAAGCTGGGGGAACTGTTTTAGGCGCTGAACTCATTGTTCAAAATAAGGCAAACAAAGTATTACAATTAGGCGGTGGATTTCATCATGCTAGAGCAGGCATGGCCGAAGGATTTTGTTTATACAATGATCTTGCTCTGGCGATTCGAAAAATGACTAAGAACGGATGGCATGTTGTTTATCTGGATTTGGATGTTCATCATGGGGACGGCGTACAAGAAATTTTTTATTCTGATGAAAATGTAATGACAATATCATTTCATGAATCAGGAGAATATTTGTTTCCGGGTACGGGGTGGATTTACGAATTGGGTAAAGGGATGGGAAGATCTTTAAAATTGAACCTGCCTTTAGAACCATTTACTGAAGGTAATTCATATCTTGAAGTTTTTAACGGCGTTGTTCCGGATGCATTAGCCTGGTTCAGACCGGATGCATTAGTTGTACAAGCCGGGGCAGATGCACATTATTCTGATCCGTTAGCGGATCTTATGTTAACTACTCAGGATTTTGAAAAAATCTACCGGCGAGTTATAGAATTAACCGATAAGTTTTGTAAAGGGAAAATTTTATTTACCTTCGGCGGAGGTTATTCGCTGACTGCAACTCCAAGAATATGGACAATATTGTATTTCCTTCTTTTTAATCTGGAATTGCCTGTTGAACTTCCTGAAAATTGGAGGAAACGATGGGAAAATAAAATCGGCAAAAAACTCCCGCAGTTTCTACATGATCTTAATCCCGCATTTGATGCTATTCTCAAAAAACTTGAAATTGAAAATCACAATAGGGAATTAATTCAACGGGTAAAGGACATTGTGGCCCCGGATTGGATATAAAGATCTAAATTTTTTATTCGAATAAAGTAAAAGGTAATTTAAATTACTTTACTTTAAATATTTAGAATTTATAACAGCCGCTAAGAAATTAATAATTGCAGCAAATTTTATTTAAATTATAAAGCCCGGATTTTCATCCAGGCATTATTATAAAATTATAATTACCAATTTCTTCTTCCACCGCCGCCGCTGCTGCCGCCACGGTTTCCACCGCCGGTCCTGCCTCCTCCTCTGCTTCCACCTCTTCCGCCGCCGCCGCCTCTTCTATCATTTCTTGGCCTGGCTTCATTGACCACAATTTTTTTACCCTTTAATTCCTTAGTATTCAATTCATTTATTGCTTTTTGAGCTTCGCTTATTCCCGGCATTTCAACAAAAGCAAATCCTTTGGACTCGCCCGAAAATAAATCTTTAATGATTTTTATACTACGCACATTGCCAAATTCGGAAAAAATGTTTTGCAAGTCTTCATCAGTAACATCCTTTGAAAGATTGCCAACGTAAATGTTCATTTTCTTATTCCTTTTATTATTAGATATATGTTGTTTAATTAAAATTACTTGATAGGATATACCGAAAAAGTGCAATTATGTGGTGTATAATCAAGTTGAATAAAAATTAAATAAAAATTACTTTAATTGAGGATTATTAATGCTGCCGGAAAACTTTCTTTCCTATTTGGAAGGCAGCCAAAATCTTCTCGATAACGTTAAGAATTCCGCCTTATTAAATAATTATTTTAATATTTCTTTAGTTTTATATTGATTTAAAATGGTTTAAGCAGGTTAAAAAATATAAATGTTGATAAAGTTAAGTAAATATATCAGTTTTTTATTTAAAATACTTTATTTTGTCAATAGTATAAGAACAAAAAAATGATGAATCAAGAATAAATAAGCAATTAAAAATTTTAACGATTTAACAAATCCGCAAGAAAAGCGATTCTATATAAAAGCTTTAAATACTTTATGTAAAGCTAAGTAATTTTATTACTGAATACAAACATTTTTATATTCCGGTATTTTATTTTCTTTAATTATACTGATAGGATAATATTTCCTTATTTAAAAAATACTCATATTTCGAATATTTTATTTTATAATTATTGCAAAAGTCTGATATATATAAACGAGTTTATTAATATGCTTTTCAAGAATAAAATATAAGCCGTCTACCAATTGGTAGACAGTTTATAAGTTAGGAATCTATTTCTAACAGCCGATTAATTAAACTAAATTTTAGCCTATTTCAACAATATTAATTTTTTGGTTTGATCAAAAGCGACCGAATGATTTGAAGTTGAAAAAGTCCTTAAACTATAGAAATAAACTCCGCTGGAAAGCCTGGCGGCGTTGAAATTAATTGTATACCTACCTGCTTTTTCTGTACCGTTTACCAGCGAAGCTACCTGTTCGCCTTGTATGTTATAAACTCTTAGAGTAACAAATGATTGTACAGGTAAATTATAACTTATGATGGTTGATGGATTAAAAGGATCGGGGTAATTCTGGGAAAGAGAAAATCCTTTTGGTAAACCTGAAGTTAGATTATTTCCATTGATACCTGTTATTGCTGCACTATCTATGGAAGTTTCTGCAACTGGCCAAACGCCCGGTGATGGAAAACTGACTCCTTTTGTACTTCCTCGTCTCATACTATCCGGGCCAAACTCATACAACGGCCATCCTTTATACGTAAGTTGTTTTCGTCCGTATACGTTAATCATTCCGAAATAGCTGCTATCCACGCCAGGCGGTATAGCTTGAAGACTGTCTTCATAAATAGCCCACAAGGAATTATTGCTGAAATCTGATTTTGTAAAATTGTTTTTGTTAAATGTGTCTTTTGTAAAATAATAAAGTGTCCTTCCATATGCATCGACAAAATATTGAATTGTTTCCTTTCCCGGCTGGTAATTACTGTTATAATCTATACCGTCTTCTCCGACAAGCTGGTTGTCCATCAACATTATAGTATAATTAGGTTTAGCTAAAAACCATATACCCTTAATACCTTCTCCATTAACTTCACCGGCAGCAGTGTCCCCGGAATAATAATATAACGGCCAGCCTTTATACGTAATTTGAAGGGTACTGTCCGGCCTGGTTATTTTACCAAAATCTTTAGGATTAAGACCGGAACCAAATGTAAGACTATCTGCATAAAAAGACGGCCAGATAATTGTACAACCATCCGTACATGCCGAAGTAACAGTATCTTTATCATTTGAAAAGAAGTACAAAGATCTTCCTGTACCGTCTGTAAGAATCTCTCCGTACTTTGGATCATTGGTCAATTTTATTTTTGTTATGGAATTTGTTTGTTTAGTCGAGGTTATATTATTATTTGCATTGGGCGGCGAGGCTAAGATTAATCCGGAATATGCTGGAATTCCGAATAAATAAATAATTGAAAATATTAAATACGATTTTTTAGACATAATTTCTCCTCGTAATTAATTTTCCGGCTAAAAAGATTATACCGAACCGAGTTTTATTTAAAAGAAAAGATCCGCATTCAAAGGTTATTAAAAGGGGCAGGAGAAAATGAATATTAGTTTATGGACCGAACCTGTAAATTTTTTTCATCTTTAAATAATTAATATTCCTTTGTATCTCACTGTCAAAATTTAATATGATGTATTGAATAATTTATAAGCTTAATTACATGTGGGTGTAATCTTAAGCTATAATAAAATAATTAATATTGATTAAAAACAATCCTGTGATGTAAAGGACAAAGTAATGGAAAGCATCTGTTGACAAATACTATATTGCATCAAGTTGAGCGGTTTTAACTAAAAGCTTCATTTAGAAGGAGTTTTATCACTAGAATTTGTAAGGAGACTTGGCAGGTTCTCAAACTCTTGGTTCATCAAATTGGAGCAGTTCAGGCTTAGCTGGTTTCACTTTAATATCGTCATTTTCTTTGTACTAACAAAACTTCCGGATCTTAATTGATAAAAATATACTCCGCTTGTCACTTGCCGATTGTTTATTGTAAATTCAACCGTATAATTTCCTGCATGTTTTTCTTCATTTACAAGTGTCGCTACTTCTCTTCCAAGAATATCAAATACCTTTATACTCACAAATTGACTACTGCTTATTGTGTATCGAATATTTGTGCTTGGATTAAATGGATTAGGATAATTCTGCATTAATCTAAAACTTAACGGAAGATCATTGTTTGATTTATTATTAATTCCAGTTACCATTGGTGCTGTAAGCATATAATTCCAAACCGGCTGATAAACTGCTGAATCGCCGTTCATTGGAGTTTCCGCATCAACAACTACACAATTATGATATTTTATCAAAGAATTACTATTGATTACCAGATTGCTTGTAAAAGCATGTCTTTCGAAGAAATTGCCGGAAAGAGTATCCACGCTTAAGTAATTTCCAAAATTCAATAAGCCGAGCGTATCCCAGATAACCGGAGTTATATTTGTATAATTCCAAAGCAGCTCATCATTTCTATGAGTAAAAGCAAATTTTTTGATAGCAGGTGTTTCGGAATTCCATTGCAGCCAATCTGCAACTTTTAAATCTTTTGTACTCCAGTCCCCTCCCGAAGCAAAAAATACGCCTCTATAAACCGGGTATAAATAAGCGATCATCGAGGCCATTCCCGCACCCTGCGAATGTCCGCTTACACAAACTTTACTCCAGTCGACACTATCTTGTGAAGTAAGGAATTGTCCCCAGTTTTGAGATGGATAAATATTTTTTAAATAATTAAGCAGCTTTATGGCTCTATTCATTATACAATGGGTAGAGTCCACATCCACTTCGGATGAATAATCAATTCCATATAATATTTCTTTTCTTGCTAATCCCTGACAATCGGAATTTTGCCCGCTGCAAGTACTGGCAATGGTTCTATCATTGTTATAACTTAAACCCACGGCATAATATCCAAGATTAGCTGCTGTTTTTAAAATTAAAGTATAATAGCGGGGTATAGCACCCGATCCCGGGAAAAATAAGAACAGCTTATTTAATTGTTTAACGTTGTCGTTTACATAAATATAATCGGAATAATTATCCTGCGTAATTAAAGAATCTGTTGACGAAGGCAGAACGGTATACAATGTTTGCGTAAAGGACTTATTTGAAATAAAACAGAAAAAAATGAACGTTACTATAAAAGGTATTTTACTTTTCATATTTAACTAAACTAGGATTTAATAAATTTTTAGTTGTTACTAAAGTATAAGAATACAAAAAAAATTATATATGCCGTATGTTAAACAAATCATTAAAAAGATATGTTTTATTTTAATCGAAATACATATTATTTCAAAACAATCATCTTCTTTGTACTAACAAAACCTCCGGATCTTAATTGATAGAAATATACTCCGCTTCCCAACTGCTTACTGCCCATTGAAAATTCAACTGTATAATTGCCGGCCGGCTTTTCTTCATTTACAAGTGTGGCTACTTCTCTTCCCAAGATATCATATATTTTTAAACTCACGTTTTGCCTGCTGCTTGTTGTGTACTGAATTTTCGTACTCGAGTTAAACGGATTAGGATAATTTTGATTTAGCTTAAACGTTAACGGAATATTATTAGATGAATTATTTTTAATCCCCGTAACATATCCGGACGCATCATCCCAGAAATTACATTTTTCAGTTCGAACACCTAATTTAGTTCCATCCGGTGTTGCATTTATTTCAAGATAACAATCTGTGCTGTCATTATATTGCGGCCATATTACCAATCCGTTTCCATTGGGATTACCTGTGTTGGCGAAATTCACCCAGTATTTGAACATATTTGTTTCCATTGAATCATCCTGCGGCGTATAAAGATTCCCGGATCCTAATGTTGCATTCTCCCAAGTATTGAAAACATAAAAAAGTTCTATTCCGTGGTATGAACCGAACTGATTTAATTTTGCCGGCTGTTGAGCGTATGTAAGAAAATATCTCCAAACCGGTTCACTCTGACTTTTACTAATAAGCTGAACCACCCGCCGGACAGTCGAAGTAAATTGTTTATCGGTTAAGATCTGTACATAAGAATTTCTGGCTTCGGTATTATTGCTGCCGGGCGGATATAAATTTAAACCCTCTGAAACATAATTAGACGGAACCGAAGCATTCATTAAAGCAGTAACCATTGAAGGATAAACAGTAACCGGTGAAGATAATGCCATTTCATCCGCATTGGAACCGATAATCAGCGGAACCCTGTTAAATTTACCTTCATTTAAATTTAAAATAGGAGTACCGTTTAAAACATAATTATCTATAACCGGCTGCCAGGGAAGCTGAACTATTCCTCCCGCTAAAGCATTTGTCTGATATTTAATTAAAGAATCTGCAGGCAGCTTCCGTATATAAGCAATTTTTTCCGAGTCGGTTCCCGTTGAAATATACTGATCAACAAATTGAATACCTTTGTCTTCGGCACTTTTATAATCACTTGCAGTAGGAACCGCACTTTCAATACATGCACGCTGAAATAAACCGGATGCCATAGGAGAAAGGAGTAAATCTCCGATGTCCAATCCACCTGCACTTTGTCCAAATACCATAATTTTGGAAGTATCACCTCCAAAAAATGAAATATTATTATGAATCCATTGCAGTGCTTTTATTTGATCCATTAATCCATAATTACCGGATATATGATTTGCATTTTCAAGATCGAGACCAGGGTGTACAAGAAATCCGAATGGGCCAAGTCGGTAATCAATTGATACCACGACAGCCGGCCCTCTTTGTGCCAAATTTTTCCCGTAATATAGTTGAGTTCCTCCCGAAATTTCATCAGCAGCTCCCTGCTGGTTTGCTCCGCCATGAAAGAAAACCAAAACAGGCAGGGACTTTGAAACTGTATCCGGAGTCCAAATATTTAGATATAAACAATCTTCACTACCGACTATTGTATATGTAGTATCTCCTTGCTTAAAGTCTTTTTGAAGACATCCCGGTTTAAAAGCTTGGGTTAATAAAACATTTGTCCATTTGGTCTGTTCCTGCGGAGGTTTCCATCTCAATGAATCAATAGGAGGTTTAGCAAAAGGGATACCTAAGAACTCTAACACACCGCCATTATTGTTTCCCATTATACGGCCATATTGTGTATTAATTATCGGCTGTGCTGATAGAATTTGAGATATAAAACATATCGTAAATAGAGTTAATATTACCTTCATAAACCTGCCTATAGTTTTGGTTTATAGTAGCTTCATTATTAAGACTTTTTAAAAAGTATTACATAATTCTAAGATAAATATTAAAAAATATTATTAATTATTAGAATGAAAATGCTTAATTAAAATTTCTTCCACAGTGCGCAAATCATCTAATAAAGTCTGATAATTGTAGAATTCTATATTCATAGATGTACAGAATTTAATACTGTTGTTTAAAAAGGAATTCTTTTTGAATGAAAAGATAAACTTTTATTCGGCACTTAATTTGATTTTGATCAATTGATTAATCGGGAGATAAATATGAATAAAAGAATAATTATTGCAGTGCCCCTTATTCTTTATCTAATGGGATGTGCATCAATGCCTGTTTATAGAGTCAGTTCACTTGATAAACAAATCGATTTATATAAAGGTTTGGAAACAGTGAAAAAGGAAGACTCTACAGCTTTAGTAACTCTACAATTTCAAAACCAATCCGGGGAAAATTATATTTTTTATATTTCTATAAGAAACAATTCTCCGCTGCAATTTTTAGTCGATCCTAAAAATATTTATACTAAATCATTACAGAGTGAAACTAATGTTGACAGCCTGCATCATTTTGCTCTTGACCCGGAAAAACAACTAATAGAAATCGACAAAGAAATAAACAATACATCAGCACAGCAGAAGACAACAAACGGATTATATTTTCTTTCTTCTATAGTAAATTTAGCATCGGATATCGCAACTATAGGTAAAACGAAATCTGAAAAAGAAGTGGAAGAAACTCAAAACGAAAGAGCTGAACAAGCACAATCAAATGCAGATGATAATTACTATTATAATAATAAGATAGCTTCGCTGAAAGATCAGAAAGACGATTGGGAGCATAATATATTCAGGATTTCTATTTTTTATCCCGGTGATGAAATAGGAGGAATTTTAGTTCTTCCTATTATACCTCATGCAGAAATAATAGAGATCGTTATTCCGATCAATAATAAGGAATATAATTTTACCTATAAGCAGACATGTATTGAGTAGATTAAACCTAATGGATTAACTTTTTTAACATTTGCTTTTACTTTTATTGAAAGATATAAAATGCAGTTTTCAATTTCAAAATTAGATTTTTTTACATGATTCCCCTGCAACCAATTTGGGACTTAGAACATCCTTAGTATGTTTTGTTCGCTCCGGCTTTTTAATTATATCAATCAAAGCGGTTATTGAATTTATGCCCAGGGTTTCAACCGGCTGTGTAATACAAGTGATCCTCGGCCTAAAAATTTCGTAACCTGAAATCTGATCAAAACTTAATAACGAAATATCATCCGGTATTTTAAAGCTTAAATCTTGAATTGCACGAATTGTACCATTCATCATCTTACTGTTAAACGTAAAAACTGCACTTGGTTTATTTGCGGATTTCAAAAGCCGAATGGAAACATCATAACCTTTTTCTTCATTAAACTCACAGTTTATAACAAACTCAGGATTAATTTTTATTTTATGTTTATTCATTGCATCTTCAAACCCGAGATATCTTTGAATATCGGGATAAAGAATTCCGGATCCTTTAAGTACGGCTATTTGTTTATGTCCTAATTTTATTAAATATTCAGTAGCCTTAAATGCACCTCTATAATGATCTGTCGACACATAGTTAGTCTTTTGCGGTTTTAACACCCTGTCAACAAGCACAAAATTCATCCGGCTTTTAATTAAGTAATCAACCGATTTTTCATCACTTGGGACAATAATTATTCCATCAACTCTTTGTGATTGCAGCAGCTTAATATATTTTATTTCCCTAACCGGATCTTCATCAGTATTGCATAAAACAAGATTATAATTATGAGTCGCCGCAAAATCCTCTACAATTCTGAACCAACTGTTAAAAAAAGTATTTTTAATATCGGACATTATTACGCCGATAGTGTTTGTTCTTTTTTTTACAAGCGACCTCGCAATCTGACTCGGCTGATAATGAAGTTCTTCCATTGCCTGCATAATTTTTTTAGCAGTACGTTCACTAACAATTTCGGGATTATTAAATAATCTTGATACTGTTATAACAGAAACATTTGCTTTTTCGGCTACATCGAAAATAGTTGCCATAATTTTTATTTTTTATAAAATTCCAAAATTATCAGAAATACAAAAATATTTTTCGAAAATAATATTCAATCTCATCAATTAATTTTCATTGGCTTTTTATTCAATAGGATTAATAAACCGCCGCAAAAAGTTAGTAATATTCCCCACCATATATTTATATGAAGATTTGGAAGCTCCACATGATGGTGTTCGGGAACAAACAAAAAATATATTCCGGCAGTCAATACAATAAATCCGATTATTAACAAAATCCATCCTACAAAATACCAAATAGGTTTCATTTGATTTTCATTCATATAAATCAATCTCTTTCTTTACCAGAAATAAATGTTAATTACAACCAATAAAATCAAAGTAATTACAGCCCAGAAAGCAGGCTTCTGAAATAATGTTAAATTCTTTGACTCTGTTTTAGGAGTCAAACTTCTAACAAGTCCGACTAGCTCGGCTTCCGGTCGTTTTTTTGTAAATCCGCTGATGAAAACCGCAACTCCCGAGCTTATAATCCACGCCCAAAGTGCTCTCCAAAAATTTGCAGCCATTAAACCTTCTCCTCCGCTTGGAGAAATAGCTCCGGCAGATATCCATCCTAACTGAAGTGCCATAAAGAGAGAGAAAGAAACAAGCATACCGATCAGCATACCCCAAAAAGCGCCGTCAGGTGATATCCATTTAATAAACATACCCAACAAAATAATTGCCACCCCGGGTGCAAGGATCCATGAAGCAATCGCTTGAAGATAATCGATTATTGTGGGCATGCTCTTTGCCCAATAAGCACCTCCGATACTTAAAGCTATACCTACAATAGTAGCAACACGGCCAACCCAAATTAATCTTTTAGGAGTAGCATTTTTATTTATAACCGATTGATAAATATCGTATGTCCAGATAGTATTAAATGCGCTCATGTTCCCGGCCTGTCCAGCCATAAACATAGCAACCAATGCTGTTACTCCGACACCGACCAAACCCGGTGGGAAATAACGCATCATTAAAAGCGGCATTACCGAATCATACTTAATTCTTCCTCCGTCATGCAAAAGAGCAAAGCCGCTATGCGGGTCTTTCAAAAGTGCCAGTCCAACCATTCCGCTGCCCACAACTGCAAAGCCTAACAAGATTTTAAAATACGATCCTATAATAGGTGCCATCCTTGCCGAACGAACATCCTTTGCAGAAAAAGCTCTTTGAATAATTAGAAAATCCGTTGTCCAGTATCCAAAAGAAATTCCAAATCCTAGCCCAAAAACAAGCGCCGGCCAACTCACGTTCATAGCATTATCGGCAGGATTTACGGAATTGGACCAGAGATGTGTGTACATTTGCGAGAGATGAGAAAATGCATGAGCAGGACCGCCGAGATCGACAATACCCAACAGCGGTAATAATGATATAGCTGCCCATATAAGAAAGAACTGTATTACTTCTGTAAATATTGCTGACATTAATCCGCTTAAAGTAACATACAGCGCTACTAAAGCTGCTGATATCCAAATACTCATATCCCAATTCCAGCCTAGGAAAGTGCGGAGCACAAGTGCAAGTGCATACAATGCAATTCCGGACATCAGCACCGTCATTATAGAAAAGGCAATTGCATTAAGGATACGGGTTTTTTCATCGAACCGCTCTTTAATATAACCTGGGATAGATTTAATTTTTCCGCTGTAGTAAAAGGGCATCATAAAAATTCCGAGGAACAGCATTGCCGGTATCGCACCGATTAAATAAAAATGTAAAGCATAAATTCCATACTCAACACCTTGACCGGCATAACCGACTACTTCCAGTGCGCCCATGTTCGCAGACATAAATGCGACTCCCGCTATCATTGCACTATTGCGCCTACCGGCTAGGAAAAAATCTTCATCTGTTTTTGTATATTTTCTTAAATAGAAGCCAATCCAAATTACAAATCCCAGATAGAACAGCAGAATCGCCCAATCAAAGACTGTCATTGAAATTATGTGCATAGAGGATCCTCCGCAATTTTATAATAATTGTTTTTTATATTTAAATATCAGTTCTCCTGATTTTTATTTTTATAGCATCTTTTATTGTTTCAGCAGCAACAAAAATTAAATATCCCCCGCCACCGGCGCCGGAAATTTTCCATCCATAAACCGAATCCTTATATTTTTTAATTGCCTTGTACATATCTTCATGAACCATGTTCGGAAATATTTTTATTTGGGCTTCAAATGAATTTTTCATGTACTGCCCGAATTTTTCTAAATCTTTTGAAATAATAGCATCCCAGCATTTCTCAGCAGCAATGCTTAATGCACCAGCATTTTTTTTATTTATAAATGTTCGGTTCAAAACATTATAACCGGTATCTCTAGGACCGAGAGAAACGAGATAAAGATGTTCTTCTATCCAGCTTAGTATTTTTTCATCTTGAACCGAAATTATTTTTCTTGGCCAATAATTACCATTATATTCCAGCTTATTTAACCCGGGCATTACAATCCCAATTGAATCCTGCGAGCCGGAAATTATTTTTGATCCGGGAGAGTTCTCATAACTAAAAAGTATTTTTGCCAGTTTTTCTTTATCACCCTCGGGAATTGAAGTGTGCCAGAGTTCTATTGCTTTTCTCCTCGTGCTGGAGGCCATCCCGCTTTTTTCATTGAATTCTATTGTAGGTTCTAAGGAAATCGTAATTACCGGTCCGGTTGAAAGTTTTCCAACTTCCGGCTGATCAAGCCAGCCGCCGGCAAGATCTATTCTGTATGGAATTACACATTCATTCCTAAGCGAAGTTGTAGACCGTGCCGGAAGGTCCCCGAAAGGTATCCTATTTAGTACCAGATACCGGATTTTCAATCTTTTTACTAACTCTTCTTTAGCAGGAGTGCTTCCATCTTCATTAACTATAAATATATCGGGTTTGATTCTTTTTATCTCATTCACAAAATCCAAAATACCACTTCCCGTATTTATAAAGCATTTGTGTACGGATTTTAGAGCTTCTATCATATATTTACGCTCATCCTGATTATTGATAGGATACCTTCCTTTAAGTTCATAAATAGTTTGATCGGAACCCAGCCCTACATAAACATCGCCGTATTCGGCAGCTTCTTTAAAGAATGCAACATGTCCGCTATGAAGCATATCAAAGCATCCGGTTACAAAAACTTTGTCCTTTTTTTTCATATTATTTATTCAATATTTAATCGAGATAAAAAAAATGACCCGTTTTAATTTCCCTTAAAATTGTTTATGACTAAAATATAAATGTAAACAGACTTCTTCATTTAATTTTGTTTTAATTTTCTGCGTAAACTATTTTAAAAAAATAATTCTTTAGAACGACACTTAACTAATATAGTATTCATATCAAATTCTATCATGTTACTTATAATTATTTTTCGGGAAAATATATGTCCTGCGGAAATGAAGCAGAAACTATTTTTCTTCCTGCCAATAAAGAATCAATTTCTCCCAGCGAAATTATCTGTACTAAAATATTTCCCAAAGCTGTTGCTTCAACCGGGCCGGCTAAAACTTGTTTCCCGGTAGCATTTGCGGTTAACTTATTTAATAATGAATTTTTAGATCCTCCGCCCACAATGTGTATTTTGTTAATTTTAGTTGAAGATAATTTTTCTATTTTATCAATTACCGATTTGTATTTTACCGCAAGACTTTCAAATATCATACTGATATATTCACCTTTTGATGAGGGAACTTTTTGAGATGTTTTAACACAATAATTATCAATCACTTTAATCATATTACTTGGATTCGCAAAAGAAGCATCGTCGGGATCAATCCGGGAATTAAATTCTTTCACACTTGCAGCAATTGCCGGTATTTGGTCATATGTAAATTTCTCACCGTGTTTATTCCAAATTTTTTTTACTTCTTGAAGAATCCACATTCCGGTTATATTTCTTAGAAAAATATAATTATTATTTACTCCGCCTTCATTTGTAAACTCTTCACTAAATTCGGAATTAATTATTGCGCTCTCAGTTTCAATTCCAAGCAGAGACCATGTACCGGAACTTAAATATGCCCAATCCTTACCGTCTGCAGGCACTGCTGCAACTGCACTTGCAGTATCATGGCCGCCGACTGCTATTACATCAACTTCGCCTAAACCCGTTTCATGTGAAATCTCAGGCAGTATTTTTCCAATTTTAATCCCAGGTCGAATAATAGGAGCCGTAATTTCTAATGGAAAACCGAGCGAATCAAAAATTCTTTCATCAAAATTCTTTTTAACTGCATTTAAAAGCTGAGACGTTGAAGCAATTGTATATTCCGATTTCTTTTCCCCGGTTAATAAATAATTTATTAAATCAGGCATAAACAAAATTTTATCACACTTATTTAGTAATGATTCATTAGATAATTTAATACTGTATAATTGATTTATCGTATTAATCCGCATTAACTGAATACCCGTAATATTATAAACTTCTTTTGCAGAAATTTTCTTATAAACTTTTTCAGGTATTCCGTTAGTTCGAACGTCACGGTATGTATGAGGCATTTCAAGAAGCTCGCCTTTTTTATCCAGCATTCCGAAATCAACTCCCCAGGTATCGACACCAATTGATTTTATATTTCCATGTCCTTTTTTAACCGCATAAGAAAGGCCTTTCTTTATCTCACGAAATAAATATGGTATATCCCATAATAAATTATTTTCAATACGCAATTGATTGTTGGCAAATCGATGAACTTCTTCAAGAAGGATTTTATCTTTAGCAAATATACCGACCATAATGCGGCCGCTTTCAGCTCCTAAATCTATTGCAAGAAATTTTGACTCCGGCATTTTTTAATAGCTGTTTTGTTCAATGTGAATGACTATTAATCTTCTCGGGCCATGTGCACCAAGTACAAGAACCTTTTCAATATCTGCTGTTCTGCTTGGACCCGCAACAAAAACCATATTTTTTGATTTTTCGCTATTAATCTTTTCAAATAATTCAAATTGATTTGCAACAATTTGATCACGGAATATTAATGCAAAGGTTATATTACATAAAAAATGAGGCAGCGACGTGCCGGTATCATCGTATAAGAATACCAGAGACCCAAAATCTGCTACTGCAAATGAAGGATGGACGACTGCTGCTTGAATATTTGAGAATACTTTTTTTCTTCCTGTAAAATTTAATTCATCAGGAATCCATACAGTAAGATTTTTCATTTTACCGGATAAACTTATCAATACATTATTACAAACATTTTCGCTGCTTGAAGCTATTGTATCAATCGACGTTTCTCCAAGTAATTGATAAATTATCTCAGCCGCTTCTTTCGTATTATTAACTCTAAAATATTCTCCATTAATTAATCCGAGCTCGTTTTTAAATTGTTTCCATAATTCAATTGAACCTTTTGGAGTTATAGAAGTTAAGGTATCTTTAATAATTTGCTCCGAATCAGGATTGTCATTCTTTACATTAGCAGGAGTTTTTACCGCCGTGCGGATTCTATTTAATATCGCTTTTCTTGAATTCATTGTTATCGTTTTTTAATAATTCGGTTAGCCGGGTTTTAAAACCCTTGCCGTCAAACATTGCAAACTCACGCTCTTTGCTGTAGCCTGGAACTTTGAACGGTTTCTTTTTAGAAAATATATTTTGAATTTTAGCCGGTATTTGAGTTAATAATCTGTAAAGCTTCGGATTGGAAGCAGCAACCGACCACGATATAAATGATAATTTATCGATTAATTTTGAATTTCCGGATTCTATAATTTTATTTCTTAAGTTTAAAAGATGATTGGGTAAATCAATTTTTACCGGACAGACTTCATAACATGCACCGCATAAGCTTGATAAAAATGGTGAATATTTACCTTCATGTTCTCCAAGATATTGCGGTATTAAAGTGGCTCCGATCGGACCCATGTAAACCCAGCCGTAAGCATGTCCGCCAATATTTTTGTAAACGGGACATACGTTAAGACATGCGCCGCATCTTATACAAAACAAAGTCTCTCTTAGTTTCGGATCATTCAAAATTTTTGTTCGCCCGTTATCCAATAATATAATATGAACTTCTTCAGGTCCTTCATGGTATTTATCCCTGCTTGGCCCGCCGATAAAATTTACATAAGTTGAAGATTTTTGCCCTGTTGCACTTGGAGGCAGTAATTTTAAAAAATATGGAAGAGACTTTATATCCGGCAGTAATTTTTCAATGCCCATTAATGCGACATGAACTGGAGGAAGACTCGATGAAAAGTGTGCATTCGCCTCGTTTTCCACTATACAAAAACTTCCCGACGAGGCAAATGCGAAATTTACACCTGTTATACCCATATCGGCATTAAGAAATTTTTCTCTTAAAATATTTCTCGCAATATTTAATAATTCTTTTGGTTCGTCAGTATATTTATTCCCCAGTTTTTTTTCGAATAATTTCCCGATATCTTTTCTGCTTAAATGCAAAGCGGGGATTATAAGATGAGAAGGGATTTGATCATTTAGTTGAACTATATATTCACCCAAGTCTGTCTCAAGAGTTTCAATTCCTTTCTCTTTTAAAAAATTGTTAAGGTGGATTTCTTCGGTTGTTAAGGACTTTGATTTTACAACATTTTTAACATTTCTATCTTCGGCAATTTCAAAAATTATTTTTCTTGCTTCATCCGCATCTTCCGCCCAATGAGCGATAATACCGTTTTTAATACAATTTTCTTCGAATTCTTCAAGGTAAACATCAAGGTGGTCTATAACATCTTTTTTGATTGAATGAGCCTTCGATCTTAATTCTTCCCAATAAGGAATACCTTCAATAATTTTTTTACGTGATTCTGTAGAAGACCCTGTAGCGTTTTTAACCGCGTTTAATAACCCCGGATTATCCAAAGCATCTTTAATTAATTTTTTTGTATTTAGCGGACCGGTTTTCATTTTAGATTTTCAATTTGCTATTTATAGATTCATACTTTGAGCCAGAAGATCTGCAATATGAATAGTTTTTGTTTTCAAGTTATGTTTTTTCATATAACCTTCGATATTCATTAAGCAGCTTGAATCAACGCCGACACAGTATTCTGCATTTGTATCTAAAATATTTTTACACTTATCTTTGACCATTTCAACCGAAACGTTTTCAAACTTATAAGAAAATGTCCCCCCAAAGCCGCAGCATTCCTCGGAATTATCCATCTCGACAAACTGAATATTACGAATGCTTTTTATCAATTTTCTCGGCTGATCATATATTTTTAGTTCGCGTAAAGGATGACACGAATCATGAAAACTCACTTTATGATTAAATTCACCGTCAATTGATTCAACTTTTAATACATCAACTAAAAATTCCGAAAATTCATAAATCTTTCCTGTCAACTCTTCTAATTGTTTTTTAGATTTTTCTTTTAACTCTAATTCTTTATAATAAGCTTTAATAAAAGAGACACACGAGCCGGATGGTGCAACAACAAATTCTTTATTGTGAAATAGTTCTATAAAATGTTCCGCAACGGGGACTATTTCTTTTCTGTATCCCGAATTAAACGCAGGCTGGCCGCAGCATGTTTGATTATCTACATTTTCAACTTCAATTCCAAAATGTCTAAGAACCTTAAACATTGATATCCCGCTTTGGGGATAAAGATGTTCAGTTAAACACGGAATAAAAATTGATACTTTCATTATAAAAAGGTTTATATTAATGTAACGTAAATAATTCTTGTTCTGCTTATCTTAACCTTGAACTTACTTGATATTTAATGAGATTAATATGATACATGAATTGCTTAATTAATATTTATTGTAAAGCGGACCGAAATTTTTACAAGCTCTGTAATCCGCACCTTCAAGATCATTAGTTCCGAATGCCTGCCATGCGCTTGGTCTAAAAATTCTATCAGCAGAAACATTATGCATGTTGACCGGTATTCTCAGCATCGAAGCAAGAGTAATAAGTAAATCACCAATATGTCCATAACTTATTGCTCCGTGATTAGCACCCCAATTAGCCATTACAGAATATACATCGGTAAAGGCACCTTTACCGGTCAATTTCGGCACAAACCATGTTGTGGGCCATGCCGGACTTGTGCGTTTATCAAGTATATCATTAACATCTTTAGGAATATTAACTGTGTATCCTTCTGCTAACTGCATAACCGGGCCAATGCCTTTAACAATATTTATACGCGACATTGTAACCGGCATATCTCCTTCTGTTAAAAAATGAGAAGAAAATCCTCCTCCTCTAAAGTATTCTTTTTCCGCAGGCCACCAGTCAGTAGCATTCAAGCTGTCTTGAACTTCAGCTTGAGTTATTTCCCAAAACGGTTTCATTACCGGACTTTCGTTTTTTTTCTGTTTACCGGTTCCATCAAGAGTTGAAGAACCTGAGTTAATAAGATGGATTATTCCATTTTCTGCACAACCGGATAAAGATTTTCCCGTTACTCTTTTAACTGCGTTAGGGCTCCAATAAGTTCTTACATCGGAAAAAATTTGAGCACTGTTAGATAATAAATGTCCGAACAACATTGGAACTCCGTTTAAGCTGTCGTTTTCCGTCGCCAGTATAAAAGGTTCACGCAAACCATTCCAATCAAAAGAAGAGTTTAAAATCGCTTCGGGAAAATCTCCATTAGGGAAATGATCTGTCCAGTGCCTCTGTCCTTGAAAGCCGGCAGCAATAGCATTGTGTCCTAGTGCTTCCTCATCAAATCCCATTTTATCCAGAACAGGATTGCCTATCATTAAGTCACGAATAATGAGAGTCATTTTTACAATAGTATTCCATTCATAGTCTTTTCTTTCTCTTGAGGATTTTTCTTTATTAATATCTTTCCCTTCTTTACAATTTAGTTTCGTCCAATTTAAAGCCCTTATAAATTCATCTTTATCAAAAATGTTTTCTTCGATTCTTCTTACAAGTTCACTCATATCAACCGATTCATTTCTCATTCCCAGATAATCCGAGAAAAAATTTGTGTCAACAACTGAACCCGCAATTCCCATTGAAACAGATCCAATTGATAAATAAGACTTACCTTTTATTCTTGAGACCACCAAGGCCGCTTTAGCAAATTTTAAAAGTTTTTCTTTTACATCTTCGGGAATCGAAGTATCATCTTTTTCCTGTACATCACGCCCATAAATTCCAAACGCCGGAAGTCCTTTTTGAGAATATCCCGCCAATGCAGCGGCAAGATAAACAGCGCCCGGTCTTTCTGTACCGTTAAAACCCCATACAGCTTTGGGAATTACGGGGTTCATATCCATAACTTCAGTTCCATAGCACCAGCAAGGCGTAACTGTTATTGAAACACCGACACCTTGTCGTTCAAATTTTTCAGCAGTTTCTGCCGATTCTGCAACGCCGCCAATGCAAGTATCTGCAATTACACATTCTACTTTAGAACCATTGGAATGAAAAAGATTTTCTTCAAACAACTTTGCAACTGATTTTGCCATTTGCATTGTTTGATTTTCCAACGACTCTCGAACACCTTTTCTTCGTCCGTCAATTACCGGTCGTATTCCGATTTTTGGTAAGCTCCCTTTTAATTTCCAGGCAGTATTTCTCTCTTCCATCTTTTACCTAAGATTTTCTTAATAGAAAAAGCTCTTTCAAATAAATAATGATAAACGCTTAACATTTTGAATAACTATTTAACTTTTTCCATGATAAAATTCAAGTGTTTTTTAATTTTCTTGAGAATACATTAATTACTTTACGCAAGAAGGAAGGGTGCGAGGAAAAATTTTTGGACCGGATTGAATCAGTCGTTATTTAATCCTTTCTAAATATTTCATAACTTCGAATACGACAATATATTCTTCATCGGTGGGAATAACAGCAATATCAATTTTTGAATACTCATCCGAGATCAATCCTTCCGAAGGATTTAAATTATTTTTTTCTTCATCCAGAATTATACCCAGATTTTCCATTCCGTTTATAATTTGTTTTCTCAATCTTGGTGAATTTTGTCCGGCACCGGCAGTGAAAACAATACAATCGGCATTATTGAGTATGGCTAAATATTCTCCGATATATCTTTTTACATAATAAGCAAATGTCTTAAATGCCAGCTCGGCTTTTTTATTTCCATTCAACATTTGTTTCTTAATATCCCTAAAGTCGCCGCTTATTCCGGAAATACCAAAGACACCGCTTTTCGATATCAGTATATCGGAAGCTTCTTCAACTGATAGATTTTCTTTTTCCATTAGATATAACAATGCAAATGAATCAAGATCACCGACTCTCTTAGCATTCAACAAACCGCTTTGCGGGCTCATCCCCATTGAAGTATCTATAGAGCAGCTGTCCTTTACTGCACATACAGATGAACTGCCTCCAAGATGGCATGAAATAACTTTATCAGCATTGAATAATTTTTTTGCTCTCATTCCGATATACATGTGGGATGAACCGTGGAATCCGTATTTTCGAATACCGTAATCTTCGTAATATTTGTAGGGAATACCGTACATGTATGCTTCCGGCGGAATGTTTTTATGGAAGTGTGTTTCAAATAAACCTATTAAAGGGACAGATGCCAATATTTTTTGAAAAATTGAAATTGTATTTAAATATACATCGGTGTGAACAGGAGCCAATAGTCTGTACTCTTTCATCGCCAAAATGACCTCATTTGTAAGCTCTGTACATTCCGAAATGCCTTTAGCATGAACGGTTTTAAATCCCACTGCTGATAATTCTTCTATTTTATATTTCTGCTTTATAATTTCCAGTGTAAGATTAACTGCAGAATAATAATCTGCAATTTTCTTTTTTTGTACTTCTTTATCTTTGCTTTCAAAATTAAAACTGATAATACTCTCTGCATCCCCTATTCTTTCAATTGAAGCTTTAAATAGGACTTTCATTTCTTCCGTTTCATACAATTTGCACTTATATGAAGTGCTTCCCGGATTAGCAATTAATATTTTCAAATTATTAATCCCTAAATATTTAATAATTTTTTGCTTTTATTTTTGCGAGTACTTTTTCGGTTATTTCTTTAATAAGAGTTTCGTTAATTTCATTTCTACCGGAAGAAGATGTAATTTCTTTTGCCTTTATAAAAGACTCACTAGTTGATGATACAGGACTTGAATCACACATACTAACGCGTCCTTTTAAATTGTAATTGCTTCTTAAAGCCATCAGTCTATCTCTTTCATATTCAGGAAGCACATTCATATTTCCTAATTGAAGAGATTTCCAAACTATACTCGCAGTATGTTCGAGTGTTTCCATTTTGTGATATGCATTTAGTAAATCCGTCCCGAGAGTCAATGCGCCGTGATTTTCAAGCAATATTACGTCCGAATTTTTTATGTGTTCTCTTATCGCATCCGGAATTTCCATTGTTGAAGGAAGACCATATTTTGCAATCGGGACGGCGCCGATTACAAGTATGGCTTCCGGTAAAACACATTTATTTAGCTGTAAGCCTGCAACCGCAAAGCTCGTAGCAAACTGCGGATGTGCGTGTACAACAGATTCTATGTCGGGACGTTCTTTATAAACCTCAAGATGCATTTTTAATTCGCTGGATGGTTTATAGTTTGAATTTCCGGAAAGAACATTTCCTTTATGATCGACTTTAATAATCATACCGGGCTCCATAAAGCCTTTGCTAACGCCGGTTGGGGTTGTTAAGATTTCCTTATCGTTTAATTTTACCGTAATATTTCCATCATTCGCCGCAACATATCCTCTTATCCAAATTCTTTTTCCAATCTCAACAATTTGTCTTTTTAATTCCCATTCGGATTTCATTTAGCCTCCATTATAATTTCATTTACTATTCTTTTTAAAATTTAAATATCATTGTATTCGATTTTATCAACTATCGCCATAATAAGAGTTCTTATTGGGGCTGATTCAATATTAAAAACTTTTTTTGCAACTCCAGGGGCTCCTCCGCAAATTACAATATCATTTAAACCCGCTCCCACATAGTCGACAGCCAGCCACTCCGAGCCGTTTTCAGTTAGGTCCGGTCTAACTGGCTGTACAATAAAAACAATTCTACCCTTATAAGCTTCATGTTTTTCGGTTGAGACAATTCTTTTTGTTACTCTAGCTAAAAACATTAAACTACTCTGTCCACCAGTTCAACAATACTTGCATTAATAGGAGCAAAACCATTAGGAAAAGACTGTGATGCATCTGTACCCGTTACATAAACAATAAGATCTCCTGAGGAAGCAATGCCGTTAGGATCAGCAACAACAATTGTATTACCCGCTTCTTCTCCATTGCTATTAACCGGTTGTAAAATGAGCAATCTGCATCCGTCCAATGTTTTTATTTTTTTAGATGACCAGACAATCCCAACAATTCTTCCTAATTTCATTTTATATTACTTGACTTAAATGTTAGTTGAATATCATCTATTAAAGCTAAAATTACTGCATCAATAGGTGCATTTTTTGTATCTTCCGTCATTCGTGCAGAAGATCCGTAAGAAAGAAGTACGAAATTTCCTTCACCGGCTTGAACGGCATCGACGGCGACATGATATGAATCCAAAGGATTTCCATGATGATCCGTTTCCTTGCACAATAAAAGTTTTTTGCCGTTAAGATTTTCATCTTTTTGAGTAGATACAACAGTTCCGATTACTTTTGCAAAAATCATTTTTTTTATCTATTAAAAGATTTATCAATCTCTTCAACCGGCCGGGGAATTATTAATTGAGAGACTACATTCCCTATTTTAGAAGCAGCTTCAACACCTGCTTCTATTGCGGAACGTACGGCAGCTACGTCGCCTTCAACAACAAACGATACATAACCGCTTCCAACCTGCCTCCATTCAATCATTTCAACATTTGCCGCTTTCAATGCCGCATCTGCACCCTGAACCATAGGAGCAAATCCTTTCGTTTCCAATATTCCAATTGCATTTTTTACTGACATATTTAGTTTCCTTTATTTAATATTTCAAAATGTTTTTTCATGCAAACCTTAAAGCACTATGCGTCATTATCCGGCGCTTTCTTACAAAATTAATCGGAGTACAAATTCCTTCACCCGTAGGAGTTGCAATTGTATGAGAGAAGTAACCTTCACCTAAATCTCCTCCGTCACCACGAAGTGTACCTCCGTTTATTGTATGAACATCACAGTCCATAATTTTTGTAAACCTTGTTGCTCTTTCCAAATTTTTTGTAAAAATGCTAGCAGTATGTTTAAATCCGTGTTCAGCTTCTATAGAAGCTTCCAATCCATCTTCAAAATTCTTCACGCGGACAACCGGCAAACAAGAAGTCATTTGCTCTGCAATTACCCATGGATTTTCCCGCCCGGTTTCACCGAATAATAAAGGTACATTTTCCTGTAAATTTATACCGATAGCTTCTGCCAAAACATTCGCATTTCGTCCGACATAATTTCTACCTATTAACCAATGTTTACCCGAAAGCACAAAAGCTTTTTCAGCTAATCGATTCATTTGCTGAGTAGTTAATTTGTAGTTTCCGGCTCTTTCCATCTCATACATAAATTGATCGAATACCGATTCTACAACAAAAATTTCTTTTTCTGCAATACACAAAATATTATTGTCGTAACTTGCACTTTGAGTAATTTCATTTGCCGCTAAAGAAAGGTCTGCAGTTTCATCGATTAAAGCAGGCGGATTACCCGGACCGGCAGCAATTACTTTCTTGGGATAGCTCATCGCCATTTCAACCATGACTGGTCCGCCGGTGACCGAAAGCAATTCAACTTTTTTATGACCGAATAAAATTTTTGCGGTTTCCAGTGTCGGTTCCGCAATACATGTAACAAGATTTTCGGGCGCTCCGGCTTTAACCATATATTGATTTGCAAGTTTTATTACTTCGGCATTTACTTCTTTTGCAGACGGATGAGGATTGAATGCAATCGTATTTCCTCCCGCAAGCTGAATAATAATATTATTTATCATTGTCGGGCCTGGATGCGTACTGGGTGTAATATTTCCTATTACACCAAATGGAGAAAACTCATCCAGTGCGAGTCCGTTTTTACCCGACCATGCTTCGGGTTTTAAATATTCGACTCCCGGACTATACTTCGCCGCATTAATGAATTTAGCAATTTTATGTTCAACACGACCCATTTTTGTTTCTTCAACTGTCATTACTGCAAGTTTTTCTTTATGATCAATTGCCATTTGCCTGACTACATCGGTAAACTTTTTCCTACATTGAATATCATAATTTTTAAATTCAAGAAATGATTTATACGCTGCTTCTACAGCGTCATTCATATCATCAAACACACCCCACTCGCCTTTGTCTGATATTCCAGTACTCGTTATCGAAGTAATTTGTGTTTCTTCAACAACCTTGCGAACAATGTTTTGAATCAAACTTTGTAATTGTTTTTCATCTATATTCACAAGAATCCTCTAATAAAATTATTTTGATTGTACCTTTTCTTTTTTCAAAGGTTCAATCGGAATTTTCGGAACAAGTTTATCCGAAGGACGCGGAATAACTACATTTGCTTCAACACTGCCCACTCTTGATGCCGATTGAATACCCGCTTCTACAGCAGCCTTAACTGCGGCAACATCGCCTCTAATTATTATATTTACTTTACCGCCGCCGACTTTTACCCATTTTCCTAACCTTACGTTGGCAGATTTAACCGCAGCATCGGCTGCTTGAATGGCTGCAGTAAATCCTAATGTTTCTATTATTCCTAATGCATCAACCATATTTTTATCTCCTATTTTTCAACGCCTATTATTTGAAAAACTTCTTCGTGTGCCGAAGGTATTACATTTGTTCCTACAAGTTCACCGACCTTTGCGGCAGCTTCGGATCCGGCTTCAACAGATGAACGAACTGCACCGACTTCGCCACGCACCAGAGCAGTTACGTATCCGCCACCTATCTCAATACGGGTTACAAAATCCACATTAGCTGTTTTAAGCATTGCATCAATAGCTTGAATGGCTCCCGTATTACCGCGTGTTTCAACAAAACCTAATGCTACTCCTCGCGACATATTTGTCTCCTATTATTTGTTTATAATTAATTTTATGTTTCTTTTGTTTATAATATCTCTGGCTCCCAGAGTCAGTATTGTATCTTCGGGAACAACGATTTCAATTACTTCCGGTTCCAATGATTCAATTTTGTCTTCAGTCAAAATCGGAGTAACGTATTCTTTCATATCAATAATGCTGCATTTTGAACTATTTGTAAATTTAAATTGCCTTTCAGTTTGCGATTCACCAGATGAAAATTCTATTTCTACTCCAAGTCTAGATAATTCCGAAATAACTTCTCGAACAATAATTTCGACGATTTGCTCGAAATCAATTTTAAATTTTTCTCCTGAAACTAAATAAACCTTTTTCAAAATTATAAAGCCATTATATCATTAAATTCAATTTTAATTCTCAATAAATATCCTGCTTTTAAATCGGAAGTTTTACAGCAGCTTGGATTCACTTTTTCATCTTTACAAAAGCAATTATTTTCAAAATATTTTTCTTCCGAAATAATTTTAATTCCCCGCTTGTTCAATTCGGAAACAACTTCAAAGACAATAGATTCAATTAATTCTTGCAGTTTATATTCCAATTTTATTTACAATATCTCTTCTGTATATAAATTCTCTTCTCGATGATACCGAATCAACAATTCCTACTATTGCACAATCTATAGCTGAATTTTTTGTTAAACTTGTAATTCTTGCAGAAGAAGATGAACAAACCAGAACAATATCGCCATCACCGGCTTTTACGGTATCGATACATGCAGCAGCTTTTTTGGTTTCTTTCATATTTTCATCAAGATATTTAACAATCATTAGTTTTAATCCGGAAATGTTATCTACTTTTTTTGTTGATACTACATTCCCGATAACTCTTCCAAATTTCATTTTTAAGCTCTACATTTTGGAAATAAATTCTGCATACTCTCCGTCTTTTAGGAATGCTGCATTGGCATCATCAGTATCAAGATGAATTTGCAATTTCCAGTTATTATTTGTCCTAATTAGAACATTTTCAAAAACGGTTCCTTTTTCACTGCCGATCCGGACTTTGCAATAATCACCGTTCTTCAAACCAAATTGCAGTGCATCGTTTTCCGTCATATGAATATGCCGGTTTGCGATAATCGCACAATTTTTAAGATAGACTGATGCGGCCGGTCCGATTAGCGTAAGTGGGAATGCTTCATTTAAGGAACCCGAATTAGCAATCGGCGGGTTTATGCCGAGAACAATCGAGTCGGTTAAGGAAACTTCAACCTGGTCATATTTTCTTAAAGGACCTAAAATTCTAACACCAGTTATACTCCGCATTTTAGGGCCAACAATTGTGAGCGTATGTTTGGAGGCGAATTCGCCGGGCTGATATAAAGGTCTCATTTTTTCAAATTCAATATTTTCCCCGAACAATAGGTGAAAAGTATCCGTAGTTAAATGAATATGTCTATTGGAAATGCCTACCGGAATTAAAGGATACCTAGAAGTATTCGAAGATAATTTTAAATCATTTTTGCTTGAATTTAAATATTCTTCCAGTTCATTCGAAATCAATTCAATTAATTTTTTTTCGGATATACCTATCTGTTCAAATGCATTTTGATTTTTATTCATTATTAAAAAATTTTAGAGACTTAAGAAAATTATTTCGCAATTATTATTTCAACTCCGTTCCTTTGCAAATTTTTTATTTCGGATTTCGGAGCTGTTGAATCGGTTATGACTTTAGATAATTGTGATATATCCGCATAAACAGCCAAACCGGTTTGAGAAAATTTACTTCCATCGACTAATAAAATTATTTCCTTTGCCCGCTTAACAATATTTTTCTTTAATTCAATCTCAACAAGATGAGTATCGGTAACGCCATTATTTAATGAAATACCCCAGGCACCTAAAAAAGCTTTTTGAATTATTATATCATTGAGAAAATTGCTGGTAGGCAATCCGGTTATCGAGCCTGTGGTATGCCTTAAGTATCCGCCCGGTAGCAGCACATTAATATTTTGACAGCCCATTAATTCAATTGCGGTCCAGACGCCGGTCGGTACAACTGTAATTTCTTTTAATTCCGGTTTGTTCCTTAAAGCATGAGCCAAGGCAAGCACAGTGCTGCTTGAATCCAGCAGTATTGAGTCTAATGTGTTTACAAAACCGGCAGCGATTCTGCCGATTTTATCTTTTATAGATGAATTTAAATTTTTCCTAACCTGAAAACTGTATTCCTGCTTAACACGTTCTTCGATAATATGCGCACTGCCATGCATCCGTTCAACTTTACCGTTTTTAGAAAGTGTATTTAAATCCGAACGGACGGTAACTTCCGAAACATCTAAGAGTTTACTTAACTCGTTGACAGACAGTTTTTCTTGCCCGGATAAAAGCTCTAGTATCTTTTTGTGTCTAACAGTCATTTTATATTATTTTTTTGTGTATTTAACTTAATTACATTTTTGATTACTTACAAATTATTTTCATTTGTTTATGATATTTTTTCATTTATTTTCATTTTATTTGGTGAATAAATTTGATTTTTTATGCAGGATAACGATTTTCTAAAAAATGATATTATGGAAAAAGTATAAGCTTAGAGCTTTTAGGATGAGATAATTTTCAATTATTTTTTAATAAAAAAAATAAGCGGTAATAGCAATTTAATTTCATCTAGTAACTTAAAAAGTCAAACATCTTTTTAAGAATTCCCTCAATATTAACTTCTTGCGGATCTCTAAATTACAAATGTATTGAATGCTAAATTTTATAACATGCTTCTGTTTCTTTTTTTTAGATAATAGTGCCAAAGAGAGAAAGCTGCAAGCGAACGGAGAGGTCTCCATTTATCCGACATCTTAATTATATCTTCATTTGTCTCGGCATTAGTTAATTCTTTAATAGTATTAATTACTGCAATATCTCCAATTGGAAAAATATCCTTCGCCTGCAGACAAAAAATTAAATAACAATCAGCAGTCCAATTGCCTATGCCTTTAATTCCGACAAGCTTTTCTCTTATTTCCGGTTCGTTAAGATTTTTTAGTTTCTTCAAATCAATTTTCCCGTTAAGTACTGCAGACGACAAAGCACGAAGGTAAGCGGATTTTTGTCTGCTAATTTGGCATTCTCTCATTTCCCCATCTGAAAGTTCTAGAATTTCAGAAGGAGTGAATTCATTTAAATAACCTTTAAGCTTAAGGAAATGTGCCTCCGCTGAAGCCAGACTAATCTGCTGCGACAAAATAATTTTTGATAAAGATACGAAACCCTGTGGTCTTGACCAGTCCGGCGGAAAACCGTATTTATCATATATGCGGACAAATAATTTATCTTTGCTTTTTAGTTTTTTAATATCGATTGGATTAACGATTTTCATCATAAACATTTTATAGAATAGAAATTTGTATCCGCTTTACGGTTTGAATGAACTACAATTCAAAAATAGCTTTAAAAATAAAATGTACATTAATTTTTCTACACAACAGCCTGTTCTGTCCTTCTGATAATCTCTTCTTGAAGTTCAGGTATTAAATCTACAAAATAATCACTGTAGCCAGCTACTCTTACAATTAAGTCTCTATATTTCTGAGGATGTTTTTGAGCCTCACGAAGAATATTTGCCGATACAACATTAAATTGAATATGATGACCGTCCATCCGAAAATAGGTTCTAATTAATTGAGTAAGCTTCTCATAACCATCGGGATTATCGAAAAACATTGGTGTAAATTTTTGATTTAATAATGTACCGCCAGTTCTCAGATGATCTATCTTTGAAGCAGATTTTATTACTGCAGTTGGACCAAAGGTATCTGAACCCTGTACAGGAGAAATTCCTTCGGATAAGGGTTCGTTTGCAAGCCGACCGTCCGGTGTTGCACCGACAACCGATCCGAAATAAATATGCGAGGTTGTAGGAAGAAGATTAATTCTATAATGTCCGCCTTTTGTATTTGGTCTTCCGTCAATTGATTCAAAATATAGTTCAAAGATTTTTTTTAATACTTCGTCGGCATAATCGTTATCGTTGCCGTATTTAGGTGTTTTATAAAGAACTTTATCTCTTATATCTTCAGATCTATTGAAGTTATTCTTTAGTGCATTCAATAATTCTTCCATTGAAAAATTATGCTTATCAAAAACATTATATTTAATTGAAGTCAGCGAATCGGTAATGCTTCCCATACCGACTGCCTGTATATAAGATGAATTGTACCTAGCACCGCCGCTGTTATAATCCTTACCGTTTTTAACGCAGTCATCTATTAAGATCGACATAAACGGAGCAGGCAATATTTTTGCATATAACTTTTCTATTATTCGGTTGCCTTTAATCTTAATTTCGATAAAATAATTCAGCTGTTTTTTGTAAGCATCAAATAAATCATCATAAGTTTTAAATTCAACCGCGTTACCGGTTTTCAAACCGAGTTGTTTTCTAGTAAATGGGTCCATACCGTTATTCAAAGTCAGCTCAAGTATTTTAACAAGATTAAAATAACCTGTTAGGATGTAATTTTCTTTACCAAAAGCGCCTGTTTCTACACATCCGCTTGCACCGCCATTTCTGGCATCTATTACCGATTTACCCTGGCGAAGCAGCTCTTGAATAATTGCATCAGTATTGAATAATGACGGCTGTCCGTAACCTGTTCTGATTATTTTTAATGCCCGCTTTACCAATCTGTCAGGATTCTTTTTACTAATTTGAACCATCGAACTTGGCTGCAGTAGTCTCATTTCTTCAATTACATCGAGAATAAGATAAGTTAATACATTTGCAGCATCGTTGCCGTTTTCATCCACTCCGCCTAAATTTATAAGGCAAAAATCTGTGTAAGTATTACTTTCCTGGGCAGTAACACCAACCTTCGGCGGAGCCGGCTGATTATTAAATTTACACCAGAAAGCTTGCAATAGTTCCTTTGCTTTTTCTTCGGTTAAAGAGTCGTCCTCAATTCCCTTTTTATAAAAAGGACATAAATGCTGATCGAGTCTCCCGGGATTAAATGAATCCCATGTATTAAGTTCTGTAATAATTCCAACGTGAATAAACCAATAATATTGCAGCGCCTCCCAAAAATTTTGAGGGGCATTAGCCGGTACTTTATTGCAAATATCTGCAATCTCAAATAATTCTTTTTTTCTTTCAGCATCGGATTCACTTTCAGCAAGTTGCTTTGCAGCTTTGGAATATCTTTTCGCAAATTGTATAATTGCATCTGCGGCAATTTCCATTGCTTTTAATTCTTCTCGTTTATCTAAAGCATCCGTATCGTTAAAGAAATCCAGGTTGTTAATCGATTTTTTAATATCTGCTTTGAAATCAAGCAATCCTTTTTTATATATTTTATTATCTAAGACAGTATGGCCCGGAGCTCGTTGTTCCATGAACTCAGTGAATATGCCTGCTTCATAAGCGTCTTTCCATTCATCATCAACTTCTTCAAAAATTCTATCTCTTATTGATTTACCTTTCCAGAAAGGAATAATTTCAGTTTCCTGCTGTTTCTTAGTATTATCATCTACTTTAAAGAAAACCTTCGGGCGGGTGTTAAGGATTTCGAAATCTTTTAAACTGTGTGTACATAGCTCAGGGTAAGTTGGTGTTTCCTTGGGGGCCGGACCTCTTTCTCCAACTATTAACTCACCCTCATTAATACAAATCTTTTTATTATTTAAAAGATATTGAAAGGCAAGAGCCCTTGCTACAGGTACCGATACCTTATTCGCTTCCTTACTTTTATAAAACTCGGTTAAAAGTATTGCTCTTTCAAGAGAGATCTTTGGAATTGCATTTAAAGATTGTTCTCTTAGCTTCTGAATTCTTTCATTCATTTTACCCTCTTAATTTTACTTCATACCCTTCCGTGTGAAACTTTTTTACAAAATCGTTTAGTAATTCGGGAGATTGCGACAAAACATTTTTTAATTTATAATCGATACCGAGATTTTTATATTTGCCTGCCGTCATTTCGTTATAAGGCAGCAGGGATATCTTTGCATTTATTTTTAATTGTGAGATAAAATTAATAATATCATTAAGATTTCTTTCCGTATCAGTTATTCCAGGTATTAGCGGAATTCTTACAATTAATTCTTTCGCAGTATTTGATAATTCGTGAAGATTATTAAGAATTATGTCGTTGGGGACACTAGTAAATTTTAGATGCTCAATATCATCAATAAGTTTAAGATCGAATAAAAATAAGTCCGTAAAAGGAAGTATCTTTAAGAAATCATCGAAGGCAGCATAACCGGAAGTGTCTACAGTCGTATGAATATCTTTCTTTTTACATTTTTGTAAAAGTTCTAACAGAAAATCAATTTGCATCAAAGGTTCGCCGCCGGAAATAGTTACTCCGCCTTTTGATTCCTCATAGAACATCATATCTTTTTCAATAATTGTCATTAAAGAATCAGTTGAAATATTTTGGCCGATAAATCCATTGTTATTATCAAATAAATTATTAAAATTCTTATAAGGATTTGTATTAAACTTTTCCGGTAGGCTTCGTCTGCTTTCAGGATTATGGCACCATAAGCAGTTAAGCGGACATCCTTTAAAAAAGACAGTTGTTCTTATCCCCGGCCCGTCATTTATTGAAAATCTTTGAATATTGAATATTAGTCCTGAAAGACTATCCATTTGAAATATTATTTTATGTGAAATTCAAATAATCTCGAACAAATTTAATCAAAATAAAGACTGGAAAAAATTATTAACTACTTTTGTATTTGGGCAAAGTAAATATAACTGAAGTACCCTCCCCTTCTTTGCTGACAATCCGAATTTTTCCTCTCTGCATTTCAATTAATTCTTTGGAAAGACTTAAACCAAGACCGGTACCTGCTTCATTGTTTGTACCCTTTGTTGTAATTTGTGAATCCGGACTAAGTAAACCAGATAGCATTTCTTTTTCTATTCCTACTCCATTATCTTGAATTACAATTTCAACAAATTTGTTATTTGTTTTCTCAATATCAATAGAGAGCTGATTATCCAAATCCTTTGAATAGATATTAACTTCGCCTCCGACCGGTGTAAACTTTAATGCATTAGATATCAGATTCCTAAAAATAATGTCGAGCATATTTCTATCGGCCCAAACGTTTATATTATTCTCAATATTAATCTTTAATGAGATGGATTTGTGCTCAGCATTTGCTTTCAACAGACTTATAGATTCATTCACACAATGAAGCAGGTTTTCATTCGAAGGTGAATATTTTATTTTTCCTTCTTGAACTAAAGACCATTCAAGAAGATTATTTAAAAGTTTATATAAATTATTAGTAACATTATTAATATTCTTGGCAGATTGCTTTATCTCTTCCGTCTCCAATTGATCAATATTATTTGAAAGTAAATCCGTAAAACCGAGCAAGCCGGTAAACGGACTTCGTAAATCATGAGCAAGTACAGAGAGAATTTTATCTTTATGTTTATTAAGACCTTTCAATTCTATTTCTGATTTTGTTAGTTTTTCTACTAACACGGCCTGTTTAAAATTTACATCTTCTAATTCTTCTTTTTTCGAATTTAATTCTTTAGTCCTTTCAGTTACAACCTCCTCAAGTTTTTTATTCCTTAATCTAATTGCTCTAACTCTTAATTGGGAAATAATAAAAAGAATGGCAGCTAAGAATATTAATGCAATCACTCGGAACCAAACTGTTTCCCAAAAAGGCGGCAGAATAATTATATTTATAGCTGCAATATGACTACTCCAGACACCATCGTTGTTTGTTCCTTTTACCAGCAGAGTATATTTCCCGGGCGAAAGATTTGTAAAAGTAACTTCATTATTGGTGCCTTTATCGATCCACTTATTGTTTAATCCCTTTAACATATATGCAAATTTATTTTTATTGGGATCTGTATAGCTTAATGCTGAAAAAGTAAAAGAGATTATGTTGTCTTTATAACTCAGCCTAATTTGATTTGTCTTCCAAATTGATTTTTTAAGTTTAATCTGCCCGTTATAATCTTTAAATGATGTAAAGACAACTTGAGGATTATATAAATTGTATTTTATTGAATCAGGGAAGAAGCTATTGATTCCGCTTTTCCCGCCAAAATACATCTTGCCATTATTACTTTGAAAAAACGCACCTTGATTAAATTCATTACTTTGTAATCCATCGCTCTGATTATAATTATGAAACCTTTGCGCAGCAATATTAAATTTAGACAAACCGTTGTTGGTACTAAGCCAAAGATTTCCTTTTTTATCACCAAGTGCGCTGTAAACTTCATTGTTGGCAAGTCCGTCTTTTTCATTGTAATTTATAAAATCCATTTTTTTTGTATTTAACCTACTAAAACCACCACCTGCCGATGTAATCCAAATCGTGCCACTCGTATCACCGGGGAATTGATATATGTCTAAAATAATATTATTACACAGACTGTTATTATTATTTGCTTCATGGACAAAGTGTTTGAACCTTTCTGTTTTAGTATCAAAGCGGTCCAACCCATTGCCATTCGTACCAATCCATAGAATTCCCCGGTTATCGAAGAATAAATAATTTATATTATTATCACTTATACTATTGGAATTATCCGGATTATGTATATAATGAGTGAAATTCTTTGTGCTCGGATCAAACTTATCCATTCCTGACCCATTAAGTCCCAGCCAAATATTACCGGCTTTATCACTAGTTATTGAACTAATATAATCGGAGCCAAGGTTATTATTATTATTAACTTCATGCTTAAAATGGTAAAAAGTATTAGTATTAGCATTAAACTTATCTAATCCTTCTGTTGTACCAAACCAGATAAATCCCTTTTGATCTACAAAAATAGCATTGATAAAATTTTGTGTAAGACTGTTTTCAGATTTGGTATGTAAGTATTGCGTAAACTTGCCGGTTTTTTCATTCACTTTAATTATCCCGTCATAAAAGCTTCCCACCCATAAATTATTAAGGTTATCTTTATAAATAGCACTAATATCATTCTCTTCCATTTTGTTTCCAAGTTTATCATCAATCATAATAAGACCAAATGATTTTTTCATATTGTCATATTTATAAATACCGGAAGTAAAGGTACCTATCCACAAAAGTCCTTCTCTGTCCTCTAATAAACACCTAATTTGCTTATCGCCAGCCTCATTAGAATTTACAACAGAATTTCCAAATTCTATGAAAGCTTTGTTGACGGGATCATAATAACTTAATCCATTATTTTTGGTTCCAATCCAAACGATCCCTTTTTTATCAACATATACAACACTTATAGAATCCGAGTTTATGCTTTTTTTATCAGTAATGGAGTGAATAAAATGAATGAAAATATTTGATTGGACATTTAATTTGTTTAATCCACTGAAAGTACCAATCCATAGATTGCCTAATTTGTCCTGGGTAATAGAATTAATTTTTTGCCCTAAGATTGAATTTTTTTCATTTGAATAATGAATAAAATGCCTAAACGTTTTTGTTTTGGGATTAAATAAATCCAATCCCTTATCGGTACCAGCCCAAAATCTGTTTTGAGAATCGACAAAAATAGAAATTACAAAGTTGCTTAATAAACTGGATTTATTCTTGTCGTTATGAAAATAATTAATGAATTTATTTTTGCTACTTTCGAAATAATTTAATCCATTAATTGTTCCTATCCATAGGTTGCCTAAGGAATCCCCAGTAATTGACGATATACGATTCGAAGATATGCTTTTGGGATCATCAGGATTATTTTTGTAGGATGTAAAACTACCTGTTTCAGGATTATATTTATTTAATCCATCGTCTGTTCCTGACCATACATTACCATATTTATCCACATAAATACAGTAGATGTAATTATCAGAAAGGGATGATGAATCATCAGGGATAGGTTTGTAGACAACAAAATTATACCCATCGTACCTATTAAGTCCATCTTGCGTGCCGAACCACAGAAAACCGCTGCTATCTTGAGCTATGGTTAATACTGTACTTTGAGAAAGTCCTTGTTCAATGGATAAATGACCTAAACGAATACTTTTTACTTGTGTAAAAGAATTAGAACAGTTGAATATTAAAACTAAAAAAAATAATAAATTACGGCACAAATTCCCAGGAATCCCACTAATTATTTTATACAAACCAATATACATTATTTAATTGTTTTAATAAACAAAAAAATGGCAAATCCTCTCCGACATAATGCTCCTAAATCATAATCGAGCAATGAATTGGAAAGTTGAGAGATGCAAATACATTAGTATAATTTTGTTTTAAAACGAATACCCAGCTATAATCCATTATATTTTATATCTTATGATATATTAGCACCTAACTCATAAAATTATAAAATATTTGTAAATTGGTATTTGAGAAAAGTCTGAGAGAAAAAGCATCAAAACATACTATTTCAAGATTTTTCCGGTAATACGCGACTTGAAGAATCTCTATTCAATAAGTAAGTTATTATCTTCTAAAAATAAAAGGTCTACGTTTTGTAATAAAGCTCCATTCACTGCTCCATAGCCCTAATCCTTCGGCAGTCTTTACCTGAACTCTCCAATAGTAACGCTGACCTTGTATAAAATTGTTAAATGTTTTTGTTGTATCTGTTGTCGAATAATCTTTATCGACCTTTGTAAATGAAGGGTCAGTTGATAATTCGAAATGATATACCTCCGCTTGTTTCAATTTTTTCCATTTAAAGGTAATGCTTGTTGTATCTAGATTTGTTTGATAATTTAAGGGATAATCCAAATCGGTATAATAAGTTGTACCTTTGGAAAATTCCGGTTTAGTCCAGGTAATCCATTTGGAAAGATCAAAATTAAACGGACTGTCAGCTATGCCGCTTGTTTTAACGTTATCCTTATTAAAAAGAAACTTGTCGATAAAAGCTTGAATTTCGGGAATTTGGCTATCCGGTACACGACAATGTAAATGCCCTCCTACAATTGAAAATCCGAATCTATCTGATATACCTAAATCATCATAAACTTTTTTAGCTGCTTTACTGGCAGCATAACATGATTGATTTGACAGCCATGTATAATCTGTATTTGCTGTAACGAATAAAGCACGTGGAGCAACCATGGCCATTAATTCATGGTGATCTTCAGGCATATAATACACATTATCACCGGAAAATTGACGCATATCATTTTTAAACCAATTATAATCCGTACGATCTATATCTTCAACAGTTCCTGCAGGCTCCGTATGCGAATATCTCCAAGAAGTGGCTCCCCCTCCACCGGATTCAAGTGCAATTGTAAGTGCTATACGTTCGTCAAACGCCCCAGCGAATAAAGCCATTTTCCCCGAGTAGGAACAACCTACAACACCGATATGCTTAATATCCACAGGAAGTTTACTCTTTACCATCTCAAGACCGTCAATTATACGACTTACACCCCATGACCATGCGCTGTATTGACCTGTATTATCCAAATTAAGATGCGGATAAAGTTTGTAATAAGGATCCGAGTTGCTGGGTTTCCAATATGAAGTTACCTGATTAGCGTCGAATTGCATCGTTATAATTTTGTGGCTCTTCAAAATATTTGAGGGAATTAGATATTTAACAGGTATATTCATACCGATCATTACAGGGAACGGTCCGGTACCGGAAGGAAGATCAATTTTTGAAGTCAACGTCAGGATTTGTTCGTTAACCGTTACTTTAACAGTAAGCATGCTGTCGTTTTGGGAATAATTGGCATTAATAGTGTCTGGGCGGGAAGGTTTTTCACCAATCTCAAAATATTGTATTTGAGCACCGATTTCTTCACGCTTGATCCGCCAATCGGTGTAGTATTTTATTCTGCCTCTACCGTCAGCCCATTCAAAAGGATCAGGCAAATTTTTAACTAGAGGAAGTTTTTCTAAAATGGGCATATATGGTACAGGACAATCTGCACCTGTATTCTCTTTATTATAAACAAGTGGCCATTCTTCTTGAGCTGATGTAACAACGAATAATTGTGCAACAAATAGAAGTGCAATTATAAGTACAATTTTTTTCATTTTATCTCCAGTATTTTTGCCAGACCTACTAAACTATCTAAAATTTAAGAAAAATTATAATAAATATATGTGATAAATTAAAATTTAATTTATCTATAGTGAATCTGGTCCTGCAAATTTACCCAAAGTGGAAATTTCCGGAGAATCAAAAGTAATATAGTCTTTCTAAAAGGTAATTCTTTTATACATACATCTTTCATTCCGATAAAGCCTAATAAAAACGAAAAATATGGATAACAAATTATATCTTAAAATTTTCAGTAATGACAACCTCTTTAAGGATTGCCTACTATGAGGGATCGATCCCGATTTAGTCCGTTTATCGAGACAAAGGAGACTTTATCTCTTGTGTTATTATATAATAAAAAAACCTCTATGATGAGAGGCTTTTCATTTTGCGGGGCCGACGAGACTCGAACTCGCGACCTCCTGCGTGACAGGCAGGCGTTCTAACCAAGCTGAACTACAGCCCCAAAATTTAAGAACAAAATATAATTACTTTTAAACCTTTAATTAAAAGGTTTTCAAATATATATTTTCACAAAGCGAAAATCAAATTCAAATTAGTTTATATCTTATTAACTTTTCCTACTCGCCGAATGATATGCCTACAGCTTTGGCAGCTACCACAGCTTGGTTATCAGACTTAACAAGTTTTTGCCTGGAAATGGCATCTACAATGTTTACATTTTTAACTTCCGAACCTTTGAGTGCAACCATTTTTCCAAACTTTTTTCGTGCTGCTAAATCTATTGCAAAAGCACCAAACTTTGTCGAGAGAATTCTATCAAAAGGTGTGGGACTTCCTCCGCGCTGCAAATGGCCTAAAACTGTTACCCTAGTTTCTCTATCCGTATTTTCTTCAATTTTTTTTGCTACTACATCACCAATACCTCCAAGCTGTCTTGGATCGTGTCTTTTAATATCCTGTCCTTTTAAAACCATTTCACCATCAAGCGGCTTTGCACCTTCGGCAACACAAACAAGACTGAATTTTTTACCCATTAATTCACGTTTTAGAATTTTATCATAGACTTTTTCCCAAGAAAACGGAATTTCGGGAATTAAAATTATATCTGCCCCGCCGGCTAAGCCGCCGTTTAATGCGATCCACCCGGCATACCTTCCCATAACTTCTACTACAATTACTCGATGATGAGATGAAGCAGTAGTATGCAGCCTGTCAAGAGCTTCAGCAACTACAAACACTGCAGAATCATGACCAAATGTCAGATCGGTGGCTTCCAAATCATTATCAATGGTTTTGGGAACGCCAACCATGTTCATACCCATTTGTCCCAGCTTATTGCAGATATGCATTGTACCGTCACCGCCAATTGCAATTAATGCATCCAAATTCCAAGCCTGATAATTTTTTAATGCTGCTTCCGATTTATTAACAATTTCTATTTTACTATCCTTTAAAATCGGCCAGTGAAAAGGATCTCCTTTGTTGGATGAACCTAAAATTGTTCCACCTCTGCCCAATATACCCGAGACATCATCGTTTTTCAACTCTCTTGCTCTCCCTTCTACCAAACCTTCAAATCCATCTATTATTCCCAGCACAGACATCCCATAATCCTGGGCAGGCTTTGTAACACCTCTAATAACTGCATTTAATCCGGGGCAGTCACCACCTCCAGTTAATATTCCTATCCTTTTAACTTTTGAACTTGTAACCATTATTTTTCCTTATGATAATATATCCAAATTTATTTATGTATAATTTTTTTTGTTGTTTTAAAATGAATTTTAGCTAACTCGTTGAGTTTTTCCATACCATATGTATTTTTTACATTTAGCGCAACCTTTTCAACTTCCAGTGAGGCGCCTTTGGGTAATTCCATACCCAGAACTTTATTTTGTACGTCAAACCATTCACAAAATTTTTCTCTGGCTAATATTGAAGCAGCAGCAACAGCAGTATATCTTTCCGCTTTTGTATATTGATGCAGATTTATATTTTTACCCTTTGTTTGAAGTGCATCGATTATTAATCTTTCATCTCCAAACTTATCGCTAATGGCTTCAGGTGCATTCTGTTTTTCTAAAATATTCTCCAATACTTTTGCATGAGCCCAGCCTAAGATGCGATTAACATTTCCCATATTTTCAAAAAGATTATTATACTTTCCAGGACTAATAGCTATAACATCATAATTATTTTCGACAATATTTCTTATTTCTTTAGCTATTTTTATTATAGAATTATCCGTTAACAGTTTACTATCCTTAACACCCAGCCTTTTTAAGTGTACCAAACTTTCCTTTCTTAAATAAACGCCGGCAATAACTAAAGGACCAAAATAATCGCCTTTTCCCGATTCATCCGTACCAATATATTCTTCCGGTTCATTAAATTGATTTTCTTCATATTCAAAAAACGATTCACCGAAAATTATTTTATTAATTAAAAAAAATAATTTACTAGATTTATCTCCTTGTAAAACTGTTTTATTTCCTTTTTTACCGAAATAAACGAGAAGTTTAACAATCTGATTATTGCTTATGATATTAACTTCAAAATTATATTGTCTTTTTACGATATCAGTAATTTTCAGTTTTTTTTGAGATAAAAGTGTGATATAATTTGAAATTGACTTAAATGCTTTTTCTTCTAATAAATTCACAATTTTTAATTTTTTAAAATTTAAATTTACTTAAATCATAAATAATTATAAAATAATTTTAATCTAAACTTATTATTTATCAATAATATGACACAGTAAATTCAGTAATTTGTATAAAAATGCTAAAGGCGCGGTAAATTGCTAGTCTTTGATTTATGATATTGACATTAAACATCGATCATAGTAGTTTTAAAAAAGTAACATTAACCATATAGGAAAGACATAAAATGAAATCCCTAATATCGGTACTAATAATATCTTCTGTACTATTGCTATCAATTAAAATTCAAGCTGTTCAAAAAGATTCTTCGAAAATAGGACAAAAGGTAAATATTGCTAATATTATGGCTAATAAATTGCAGCAGAAAATTCTTCTCTCCGATAGTCAAACTTCCCAAGTAGCAGCTATTATAAATTCTTATTTAGCACTGAAAGTTAAAACCGATAATGATGCTAAAAGTTCGTTGGAGAAAGTAGTATCTTTTTTAGATAAAAGACAAAAAGCAAAATATGATATTATTAAAGATGATTGGTGGAGTTACCTGGCAAAATACATGAATAAATAAAACAGTTAATTGAAGATATTATCTATAATATCTAAATGATCAAGAATAAAGAATACTTTCAATCTTCGTTTTCAAATCGCTGGTTTTAAATGGTTTGATTAAATAATCATAATTAAATGAGGAATGAATTTCATTTTTTAAAGTACTGTCATCAAAATAAGAAGTTATATAAATAATAGGTACTCTTAAATTTTTCCAAATTAATTGTCCGGCTTCCAACCCGTTAAGGTCACCTTCAAGCATTATATCCATTAATATTAAGTCTGGTTTAAATTTTCTGGCAGCTTCAACAGCTTCTTCACCGGAGTGTACAACCGCTGGGACTTGATACCCGAATCCATTGACACTTTTTTTAATATCTAAAGCTATTATATAGTCATCTTCAACAACCATTATATTCTTGATTGCCATAAATTCCTTGCAATTTTATAAATATAGGTTGAAAATAATATAATAGCGGATATAATATTGTGATTGAAGTGTTAAAAAGAAAATTTATTATAATTTTGTGATATATATAAATATTTTATGCAGTGAATTCAATTTTAAACTCAGTATAACCGTTTTTATGCAGTTCGATTGTACCGCCGAGCTGATCGGTAAGTGTGGTAACTAATTGCAGCCCTAAAGATTCTGTTTTTCTAAAATCGACGTTTGAAGGAAAACCTATTCCGTTATCTTTTAGGATTAAAGTGTATTTATTTTTTTTATCTTTATTCAAACCGATAAAAATTTCACCCTTTCTATTTATTGGAAACGCATGCTTTAAAGAATTAGAAACAAGTTCATTTATAATAAGCCCGCATAAAATTGCAGTATCAATTTCGAAAAATATCCCTTCCAGCTTACTGTTCAATTTTATTCTATCGGCATCGACATTGTATGATTTAAACAAATCTTTGATCAAAGATTCAATGTATTCCGAGAATTCAATTTTATTCAGGTCTTTTGATTGGTATAATTTTTCGTGGATAAGCGCCATTGAACGGACACGAGTTTGACTCTCTCTAAATATTTCAAGAGATTTTTTATCTTCAATATATCCGGATTGCAAATTTAAAAGGCTGGATATAACCTGAAGATTATTTTTTACTCTATGATGTATTTCTCTTAATAATACTACTTTTTCCTGTAATGAAGTATTTATTTTCTCTTCGGCTCTTTTTCGTTCGCCTATCTCGTTTCTCAGGTCTTCATTTACTTTGGAAAGAGCAGATGTTCTTTCAATAACTCTTCGTTCCAATTCTTCTTTTGAACGTTCAAGTGCTTCCAATCCATATTTACGCTGTGTGCTATCTCTAATTACGGCAATACCTCCAATTACTTTTTTATTGGCATCAAACAACGGAGAATAATATGCCTCAAAGTAACCTTCTTTCCCGGTTTCAGGAATAAAAAACCATCTGTCTTTGGCAATAACATAATTACCCTTTAATGTTTCGTAAAAATATTTATCTTCACCTATTTCTTTTAAGAAAGGCAGTACCTCAAACGCACTTTTCCCCAAAGCATGTGATTTATTTATGCCGGTCATTGTTTCCATTCCGGGATTCCAAAGAGTATATTTACAGTCGCTGTCAAAAGCCACAATTCCGTCAATGCTGCTGTTCAATAATCTGTCGGAAAATTCCATTTCCCGCCGGATTGCATGCTCCACTCTCTTCCTCTCACCGATTTCCCTGTCGAGAATATAAAACACAGTTAAAAATATTATACAGCTTACTAATGTTCCCACTATAATTGTGATAAAAGTGTTTTTCACATTAGTAACTAAAAGTTTATCTCGGTTTTGAAGTAAATTATATTCTTCGGCTTCCATACTTGCAGTTAATTCATAAATTTTGTCCATGAATCTTTTACCGACTTTTAAACGAAGCCTAATTGCAGCACCCGCAAAATCTCCCTTTTTTCTAATATCAATAGTAGTCTGTAAACTGTTAAACCTGTAAACAAGTAAAGTATCGTATTGCTGCAGCTTATTTATCTGAGATTTGTTATCCTTTAATAAGGATTTCAAATTAGAAAGATCTGAAACAGCATTATTAAAACCCTTTTTGAACGATTCAAGGTAAGATTCATCTCCGGTAATTATAAAACTTCTTTGACTTTCCTCACCTATGACGATTTGAGATAAAACATCACCCAAGGAATTCAAGGCGTTGTATGAATTTGTTCTTAACTCGGCGGATTCGAAAACTTCATTAATATTTCTATAGGAAGCAACCCCTATTCCGATTATCAGGATTAAGATAAATATTAAACCGGCTTTTACAGACTTAATTTCACTAAAAAATGTCATTAGAATTTATGTAATTAGAAAAAATCTTTTTGTAATATTACAAACTATTAAAACAATATTTTGTGATGAATAAATTTAATAATTACTCACTTCGTTCCAAATAAGTTTTTATTTTTTCAGGATTACAATACACTCAAACATGATCCACTTATAGGTTAAAACATTAATACACTATTAAAAAATATTTTACATGTCATAAATTAGCTCCGAAATAAACAATCTAATTAAAATTGTAGAATTTTATTAATTTTTAATAAATAAATTTTAGTCGAAAATCAAGTGTTAAAAAAGATTATCACATCAAGCTTAAATTTTTATTGCCTCAATTATAAAATTTTGATATTTTGTCGTTTGATAAATTGATTGAATTTATCGAAATGCTTTAAACTAATTTTTCCAAAACTAAAATCAATGTTAACATTTCTAATTTGGGAAATGGTATAAATTTCTGACATTTATTCTACCTTGTATTATGAAATTGTTAATAATTTTACATACCTTGGAATTCAACATTATAGAGTAGATATTTGAATCCTAATTTTCACAAATATAGTTTAATTTATTCATTTCAAATCAATCAACATGTACATAACAAACTAAAACAACAATCATCAAGGAGAAAGTATGAAATTATCTTTTACTAAAGTTCTTTTCCTTATTATAGCAGCTTTGTTATATATTACGTGTACAACTTCTGTTTATGCACAAGGAGTAACAACAGCTTCAATAAACGGAAGAGTAACAGATGATAAAGGAGAAGCATTACCTTCAGCCACCATCATGGCAGTTCATGTCCCTTCCGGTACACAGTACGGGACAACAACAAGAAATGACGGAAGATACAATTTAATTGGTTTAAGAGTCGGCGGGCCTTATACAATTACAGTATCTTTTGTAGGTTACGAAACACAAAAAAAAGAAGATGTTTATCTTCAATTAGGCCAGGCACTTACATTAAATTTTACAATGACTACAACAGCTGTAAAACTTTCTGAAGTAACAGTTGTAGGTACTAGAAATGCAGTAATAAGCAGCGATCATACCGGCGCAGCAATGAACGTTTCTGCGAGAGAAATCCAAGAAATTCCTACTGTTAGCAGAAGTCTAACGGATCTGACAAAAATGTCGCCATTTTTCAGTGGAGCTGGTTACTCAGCAGCCGGCAGATCAGGAAGATATAATAACATACAATTGAACGGGACACAATTTAATGATTTATTCGGTTTGGGTTCAGGAGCACCTGGAACAGGTCAGGGTGCAAATGCAATTAGTCTTGATGAGATTCAAGAATTTCAGATAGTTGTAGCTCCTTTCGATGTAAGATACGGCGGTTTTACTGGAGGCGGTATTAATGCCATTACTCGCAGTGGTACCAACAACTGGGAAGGATCAGTATATGGCTATGGAAGAAATCAAAGCTTTGCCGGTCTCAGCCCCGATGTAAATAAAACAAAACTAGCAAACTTTAGCAACTATCAAGAAGGTTTAAGATTAGGTGGACCAATTATTAAAGATAAATTATTTTTCTTTGTAAATGGTGAATTAGTCCAGTATAATTATCCCTGGGAAAATTTATCTCTTACTCCGCTAGGACCTGCCAACGCAGCATCTTTAGCTTCTCAAATGCAAAACATATTGATCAACCAGTATGGATTTAACCCTGGTTCAGACCAAAGTTTTAATGCTTCTAATCCAAATGGTAAGTTCTTTGCTAGATTAGATTGGAACATAGATGAGCAAAACAAACTTACATTTACATATAGTTATCTAAACGCAAAATCCGATAATGATTACAGCTCAACAAGAAACGGAAACAACACATTAAGTTTTGACAGTTATCTTTATCTATATCATAACAGAACAAGCAATGGTGTTTTACAGTTAAACAGCCAAATTGGCAATAACATGTCTAATGAATTAACATTAGGCTACACTACTATTTTGGATAATAGGGTTCCTTTCGGAAAGTCATATCCTCTTATAGAAGTAGATGAAGGGAGCTTTAAAATGTATGCCGGTCCTGACAGGTATTCATCTGCAAATATGCTGAACCAGGCTACGGTAGAATTAACAGACAATTTTACATATTCAACCGGCAGTCATTTATTTACTTTCGGTACTCACAATGAATTCTTTGCATTCAAGAATTTGTTTATGCGATCATTCTTTGGTTATTATACCTTTGCCGGTCTTGCAGCTTTACAATCAGGAACAATGTCATATTTCCAAAAAGTGTCATCACGAACAAGTGATCCGTTGCAGGCAGCATCATTTCATGCAAACCAATACGGATTATATGCACAGGATGAATGGTCCGGAATTCAAAATATGAAAATAACTTTGGGAATTCGAATGGATGTTCCTACTTTCCCAACAGCAATTCCAAATAATGATTCTGTTAGTAAATATTTCCCGGGATATTCTACTACAAATACACCTAAAGGGAATATTTTATTTTCTCCTCGATTAGGAATTAACTACGATGTAAACGGCGATCGTGTTACACAAATTAGAGGCGGAATCGGTATCTTCACAGGCAGAGTACCTTACGTATGGATGTCAAATAATTACGGTAATAACGGTACATATTATGCTGAAGTATCCGGAACACCGGCAGCAACTGCAGTTTTCCAGGCTTCATATATAAATCCGTTTAATCAGCCGACCGCAGCCGATCTTGGTTTACCCACAAATTTAAAATCAGAAATAGATATGGTTGATCCAAATTTGAAAATGCCTCAGCTTTTAAGATTTGATGCAGCAGTTGACCGTGTATTACCTTACAACTTTATTGGAACGTTGGAATTCCTATATGGTAAAACTTTAAATGATATGACATACCAACTGGTAAACCTAAATCCACAAATTGGTGTAAATCAATATGAAGGTAATAGACCAATATATGGTATTCCAGGCCATTCAGTAACCAGTCCTGGTTCTCCTTATAATAATGGAAATAATAATTTTTATCAAATGTTATATCTAAAAAATACTACGTCAGGTTATCAATATAACTTTGTGGCTCAGGTTCAAAGAAATGTTGCTAGAGGTCTTAGCATAAATGCAAGTTATACATTCGGCAGAGCATTGGATGTAAATAGCGTATCATCATCACAAGCTAACTCACAATTGGCATATAATCCGATAGCTGGTAATCCGAATAATCCACCTCTGGAAACATCCGATTATGAAGTACGCAACAGAATTTCTCTTTCAGTAGCTTATACATATGAATTTTTCAAAGATGCGCCTACTTCAATAGCACTCTTTTATAACGGCCAATCAGGCAGACCATATTCATTAACCGTCTACGGTGATGTAAATAATGATGGATATAATCAAAACGATTTATTCTACATACCAAAGAATGATAATGATATTGAGCTGGGATCCGTTTCTAACGGAGTGTACACTGCCAATTCTACGATGTACCAACAATTAGATAGTTTCATTGCTAACAACAGCTACCTAAGTTCACATCGCGGTCAAATGTTTGTAAGAAATGCTACTACTACGCCTTGGAATAATTCACTTGACCTTAGGCTTGTGCAAACCATCCCCGCAATGGATCACAGATTTGAAGTTAGTTTGGATATATTGAACATACTTAATCTTATAAATAAAAATTGGGGTTATTATTATACTCTTGTGAATCCCACTTATACAATTGTTACACTTAAGGGAGTAGATGCTTCTACCGGTAAAAATGTTTATAGTTTTACTCAACCTAAAAATAATACTCCTTGGAGTGCTGACAACTTATTATCAAGATGGTATATGCAGTTGGGAATTAGATTTACATTGTAATCTAATAACTTTATTAATCCTTATAGAAAAGCCTTTAGAGAAATCTAAGGGCTTTTTATTTTAAGAATTAATTTAATGCTGCCGTTTATTCTTTATTTTCATAATCATAAATCATTTTAGAAACATTTGCTTCTGCTTCTATTCCCTTTTGCATATCGGTTAAATTTTTAGAAAGCATAACCAATATATAAGTTTTTCCGTTTGGCAGATAAATAATTCCGGAGTCATGTTCTACACCGGAGATTGAACCTGTTTTGTGGGCAATCTTTATACCAACCGGTAATTTAGCCGGTATCTTTGTATTTAATTTCTGATCGCATAAAATTTTAATCATTTCATTGCAGGCTTCCTTTGAGACAATAGTCCCTTCCGCAATTCTTTTAAATATTATCATCTGATCGTACGCAGTTGTTGTATTATTCAGGCCTTTATCAAACGCTTTTAAATCCTCAACTCCTCTCAGCACACGTATATCATTAGCTCCAATATTTTTCATTGTTTCCATTATATTTTTCGGCCCAACCAGATCTATTAATAGGTTTGTTGCAAGATTACTGCTTACGGTAATCATTTCATAAACCAATTCACGGATACTCTTTTTCCTGTCAATATAATTATATAAATCTTCTCCCGAATCATCATTCAAGTTTAATGAATATATTGAGGAATCAACTATACTTTTAAATTGATTTATAACGGTTAGTGAATCATCAAGATTGAATTTACCCTGTTCTGCCTGATTAAATACTTCGATCATCACAGGTGTTTTCATAGTACTGGCTGCATGAAAATTTTCCTTTTCATTTATAAAAATATGGGCTCCGTTCTGTTTAAGCTCTAAAAATTCCAAAGCAAAATTTCCATCGACTTTGCCAAACTCTTTTAAAATATCTTTTTTTAAATTAACAATAGATTCTTGAGCCATAGTTAGACTTCCTACAAGTATTAATAAGATTATTAAATATTTTTTCATTTAAATCTAAACTAAACAGTTTTTAATTCCGAAGGAATGAAATTATTCTTAAAAGAATTCGTTTTGATTTCCGGTTATTTACAAAACAAATTCTTGATGATGATTTATTTTTGACAGCAATTATTTTATTGTTAAAATCACACGGATATATTTTTACTTATAATTATTTTATTTAACTTCTCCCTCAAAAATTTATATTATAAAATGTGAAATAATTCTGATATTAAAAATAAGAATTAAAAGTGAATAATAATTCTAATTTCCACGAAGAATATATAATAGTAAATAAATCCCAGATTCACGGACGGGGACTTTTCACAACCATAGACATACCTAAAGACAGTTTAATTATGATAATTTCAGGTGAAGTGATTTCTGATGATGAATGTGTTAGACGTGAAGAAGAAGAAGAAAATGTATATATATTTTGGAACGGAGATAATTATATCGATACTTCCAATACTAGGAAGATAAAATATATAAATCATAAATGTGATTTTAACTGTGATGTAGTTGAAAGGGACAATGAGACCTTATCATTAATAGCCTATCGGGATATTGAAGCCGGGGAAGAATTGACAATTGATTACGGCTATGAAGAAATTTACGAAAATTGTAATTGTGCATTTTGCAAATTGTAAAGGTCAGAATCTTCCTCCCAAAAAATTTTGAGAGGAAGCTTTGTCTGATAAATTAATTAGCAGGTTGGGCTGCAATTTTTTTCAAGATTGCTTTGAGAAGAGTATAAAATTTGTCAACAGTTTCAACATTTACTCGCTCATCCGGAGAATGAGCACCTTGAATAGTCGGTCCGAATGAGACCATATCCATACCGGGATTTTTATCTCCGAGAATTCCGCATTCCAGTCCTGCATGGATGGCTTTTATTTCGGGTTCATTACCGAAAAGATTTTTATAAACATTTTTAGAAACTTTTAAAATGTTGGAATCTAAATTTGGTTTCCATCCTGGATATCCGTCACCGCTTTCAATTCTAGCTCCTGCCAATTGGAATACCGATGCAATATTTTGACCCACATATTTTTTAGAGCTTTCAATGGAACTTCTTTGGCTTGTACCTATAACAAGCTCATCTTTCATTGTTGAAATAGTTGCAACATTTGTTGATGTTTCTACCAAATCGGGAATATCTTGACTCATTGATATAACACCGTGAGATAATGCAAGTAGAGTATCAATTATTTTCTCTTTAAATGAATTTGTAAATACTTTTTTATTTTTATTATCGGATTTTTCAAATTCCAAATTCAATCCGCTGTCTGAAACTTTAAATTCATTTTGCAATTTCTTTTTAAATTCCTTTAAAATACCTTCGACCTTTGGAATATCCGCTTTATTCAAATATATATCAGTTTCAGCCTCTCTAGGTATAGCATTCCTTTTGCTTCCTCCATTTAAGGACGAAATGTAATATTTAATTCCCACAAACTCTTTTAAAGTTCTTGCTAAAATTTTTATTGCATTTGCTCTACCTCGACTAATATCCAGACCTGAATGGCCGCCTTTTAATCCTGTAATTAACAACTCATATTCTTCCAAGCCGGAATGTACGTCTTCCAATTCAAGGTTAAAATGTGCAGCAGTATCAAGTCCGCCGGAACATCCGACGTAAAAAGCACCGTCTTCTTCTGAATCCAAATTCAGTAAAATTTTCCCTGATAGAAATCCAGGGGCTATATTATTCGCACCGGTTAGCCCTGTTTCCTCATCAATTGTTAATAGAATTTCTAAAGGGCCATGGATACAATCTTTATCCGTAATTATTGAAAGTGCGGCAGCAACACCAATACCATTATCGCTTCCAAGAGTTGTACCGTCTGCTTTAATCCATCCATCTTCTCTTCTTAATTTTATAGGATCATTATCAAAATCGTGATTTGTTGATTTGTTTTTTTCACAAACCATGTCAACATGCCCTTGAAGAATTACAGTGGCAGATTTTTCATAACCGGGTGTTGCTTTTAAAGATGCAACTAAATTTCCTACTTTATCTTCCTTAAAATTAACGCCTAAATCAGTAAAAAGTTTTTTCATATGATTGACTATTTTACTTTCCTTTTTAGAAGGACGCGGAACTTGAGAGATTTCATAAAATCTTAGCCATAAAGTTTCAGGCTTTAATCCCTTGATAACATTTTCAGACATTTTAACCTCCTTAATAAATCCTATTAAATTTAGTAACTTGTGGTTACGATATTGCAGCTGTTTCCTTTTGTTTGGCTGCTAATTTTGCATTCTTTTTATCCATATCTGTAAGATATTTTTTTCGTATTCTAATATTTTCAGGAGTTACTTCAACATATTCATCTTCAGTAATCCACTCAATTGCTTGTTCAAGAGTCATCAATAACGGAGGTTCAAGTCTTATTGCCTCATCGGCACCGGATGCACGCATATTGGTTAACTGCTTGGTCTTTGTTACATTAACATTCATATCGTTATTTCTTGAATTTTCGCCGACAACCATTCCTTGATAAACTTTGGTTCCCGATTCTATGAAAAAGACCGAACGTTCTTGAAGTTTAAACATAGCATAAGCAGACGCTAAACCCGTCTCCATTGCTACCAGAGCTCCTCGTTGTCTATGGGTAATTTCACCTTTAAATGGTTCATATCCTTCAAAAATGTGGTGCAGAATTCCCGTACCTTTTGTATCGGTCATAAATTCAGCTCGGTATCCAATCAACCCCCTTGATGGAATAATAAATTCCAACCGGGTATTTTCATTAAATGTAAGCATATTTTTCATTTCAGCTTTTCTTTTTCCGAGTTTTTCTATCACAGTTCCTACAAATTCTTCAGGGACATCTATTATAACATGTTCCATTGGTTCGGATAACACATCATCAATTTTTTTCATAATTACCTGGGGCTTGCTTAATTGCATTTCATAACCTTCCCGTCTCATGTTCTCTATAAGAATCGCCAAATGCAATTCTCCTCTTCCGCTTACTTTAAAGGAGTCAGGCGAATCAGTCATTTCAACTTTTAAGCTTACATTTGATTTTAATTCCCTGGATAACCGTTCACTTAAATTTCGTGTAGTTACATACTTGCCCTCTGTACCGGCAAACGGTGAATTATTTACCATAAAGTTCATAGTTATTGTAGGTTCATCAATTGCAACAAAAGGCAATGCTTCGGGCTTTAAGGGACTGGCAATTGTATCGCCTATATCAACATCTTCCAAACCGGCAATTGCACCGATGTCTCCGGCTAGAACTTCATCAGTCTCAACTCTTTTTATGTTCTCGAAAGAATATAATTTGGAAATTTTAGCATTAATGTTACGATTGTCCTTTGTAATTAGAACAATATTATCGCCTAATTTTACAGAGCCATTGCTAATTTTTCCTATTCCTATTCTGCCCAAATAATCATTGTAATCTATTGCTGAAATAAGCATTTGAAACGGTTCTTCAAGGTCACATAATGGTGCAGGAACTTTCTTTATTATTACTTCGAAAAGAGATTCAAGCGAACGATTTTCATCCTCTAAATTTATTTTGGCAATCCCTTCTTTTGCTATGGCATAAACAAAAGGGAAATCGAGCTGATCTTCCGTTGCGCCTAAAGATATGAAAAGATCAAATACTTCATTAAGTACTTCATTCGGGCGGGCATCTTTTCTGTCGATTTTATTTATTACAACAATCGGTTTTAATCCGAGATCTAGTGATTTTTTTAATACAAATTTAGTCTGCGGCAGAGGTCCTTCGGCTGCATCAACAAGCAGCAGAACTCCGTCAACCATTTTTAAAGTCCGTTCAACCTCACCTCCGAAATCTGCATGGCCGGGAGTATCGATAATATTAATTTTTACATTTTTATATTTTACGCTTAAATTTTTTGCTAATATTGTAATCCCGCGTTCCTTTTCCAATGCATTTGAATCCATTACACGTTTATCGACATGCTGATTCGATCTCCAGGCACCGGTTTGCTTTAACATATGATCAACTAAAGTTGTCTTTCCGTGGTCCACGTGTGCAATAATTGCTATATTTCTAATATCTTCTCTTAACTCTTTCACTTTTTCCTTTCATTTATAAAATATGAACAACAAATATATGGATAAGCCGCAGGATAAACAATGAAATTGATCAATTCAAATTATGATTAAAGCCGGCTAAAGAGATATGAATATTTAATTTATAGAATAGTAATTAAGTTATTATTTGAGTAGTTAAGGCTATTTCTTCTAAAATAGATGAAACTTTCAAACATTCTTTCATTGATCCCGTAAAAACAATGGATTTTCCTTTTACATGAACCTCAAATGCATGATCTCTAGCTTTTTCAAATGAACAGTTGATTGCCTTAATTAATTGATAAATCACTTCATCAAAAGTATGCCAATCATCATTATATAAAACTACACGATTTGATAAACCGATACTTACGTCTTCATCAACTTCAACATCACCGACCGGATTTTTAATTATTTCATCTTCCATAATTAAAATTTCATGAATTACATAAAAAAATTACTGATTTTTTTTATCACAAGAAATGGGAATTTAAAAATACTCAGAATAAAGCTTTATATGCACAAATATAGTTAGAATAAGTTTTTCTTAAAGGGAAGTTATTTTTTTTAATTGATAATTTCATCGGCATTACTATGTAGAAATTATATTACTGGATTTTATCTTATATGAATAAATTTGTAAACAATTTCGTAATTTTGTTTGGTTTGATTTTATAACGATGTATGGTTATATTTTTTTATAAAATTATAAAAAAAGCGGAGGTTTAATGAAAATAGCAGTATGTATAAGTCATGTACCCGACACTGCTACTAAAATAAAAGTAGGCCTGGATGAAAAAACTATCGATTCTGCCGGGATTACTTATATAATTAATCCTTATGATGAATTCGCCGTTGAAGAAGCATTAAAAACAAAAGAAAAATTAAATTGTGAAGTAGTCGCAATAAGTGTGGGCAGCGAAAATAATAAGGAAACGATAAGAAAAGCTTTAGCTATGGGCATAGATAAAGGTATTTTACTTAAAGATGACCAGCCAAGAGATTCTTTTGCCGTAGCAAAAGCTTTAGCCGAAGAAATTAAAAACCAGGAATGTGAACTTGTATTTATGGGAAAACAATCTGTGGATTATGATAATTCAATTGTAGGGCAGCTCACGGCAGAGTTATTAGATTATTCATGTATTACCGTAGTTGTTGATTTTAAAATTGAAAATGATAAAATCACTGCGGAAAGAGAAATAGAAGGCGGTAAAGAAGTTGTCGAAACACAACTGCCTGCAATTATTACAACTCAAAAAGGATTAAACGAACCCAGATATGCTTCTTTAAAAGGTATTATGGCAGCAAAGAAAAAAGTTATCGAGGAAAAGCTAGCTGCTTCCTCAGAAAATTTAACTGAAATATTAAAGCTAAAGAAACCACCTACGAAACAACCAGGCAGAATTATAGGAAACGATAGTTCTGCAGTACCTGAGCTGGTTAAATTATTAAGAGAAGAAGCAAAAATACTTTAAAAGGAATTTTAATATTATGTCAAATAAAATTATTGGAATACTGGAACAAAGAGAAGGTAAACTAAAAAAGACATCCTTCGAAATATCTTCTGTTATTAACAAACTGGCAAGCCAACTAAACTTAGAAGCAGAAACCGTTATAATAGGAAGTGAAATTGAAAATTTAAATGAATTATCCAAGTATGGTGTCCGTAAAGTTATTCACTTTAAAAATGGAGAATTAAAGAACTATTCATCTTCAGCATACAAAGAAATTATATCCAATTACGCTAAAGAAACGGAAGCAGAATATTTAATTTTTCCAAACACATCTTTCGGGAAAGACTTGGCCCCTTTAGTAAGTGTAAAACTTAATGCAGGATGTTTAATCGATTGTACTCATTTAGATGCTTCATCAGGTGAATTAATTGCCACAAGACCGTTATATGCAGGCAAGGCATTAGCTGATGTTAAATTGTTAAGCAAAGTTAAAATAATTACTATAAGGCCTAATGTTTTCAAACCGATGTTATTGGATAATGCAGTTAATCCTGAAATTATTACAAAAGAAGTTAGTAATCCGAATCTAAAAACACGTACCGTAGAATTTAAAAAATCCGAAGGGAAATTAGATGTTGCCGAAGCGGATATTGTTGTTTCCGGAGGAAGGGGTTTAAAAGGACCTGAGAACTTCTATCTCGTTGAAAATTTAGCCGAAGCATTAGGAGGGGCAGTGGGAGCATCCAGAGCTGCCGTAGATGCAGGATGGCGGCCTCACAGAGAACAAGTAGGACAAACCGGGAAAACTGTTTCACCTTCATTGTACATTGCTTGCGGAATTTCGGGAGCAATTCAACATCTTGCAGGAATGTCTTCTTCAAAGTATATTGTCGCAATTAATAAAGACAAAGATGCACCGATTTTTACAATTGCAGATTTTGGTATTGCCGGGGATATATTTGAAGTTTTACCAGCATTAACTGATGAAATTAAAAAGATTAAATCGTAAAGTGATAGGAGATTTAGTTGCAAAAAATTCAATGTGAAATATTAGGATTATCTTCCAGTCCTTCTACCGGCGGGGCGTATGCAATTTTATTGAAAGAAATTAACGGGATAAGAAGACTTCCAATAATTATCGGAGCATTTGAAGCACAAGCCATAGCCTTAGAAATCGAAGGAATTAAACCTCCGCGACCTCTTACTCATGATTTATTAAAACAGGTCATTGATAATCTCGGAGCATCCATAATTGAGGTTATTGTAGATGAATTACGGGAAAATACATTTTATGCAAAGATTATTTTGGAAATTTCTACAATGACAAATGAAATTGACAGCAGGCCAAGCGATGCTATTGCGTTAGCTGTTAGAGCTCAAGCTCCTATTTATGTTTCCGAATCCGTAATGCAGATTGCTGCATTTGTACCTTCGGATGAAAATGATAAAAATTCCGTAGAGAAAGAAGAATTGGATAAAGATGTTGAATCGGTTCCTATGTCGAAGGAAGCAAAGATTGCTGCTTTACAGAATAAATTAAGAGAGGCAATCGATGCTGAAGAATATGAAAGAGCAGCAAAACTAAGAGATGATATTCAAAGGTTAACTAACAGTAATTAATAATTAGTTAAATACTTTTTTCCCTATTTCACATTCAAGGCATTTTTCTCGAGAACAAAAATTACGAAATAATTCAATCATACCCTGATATAAAACACTTCTTTTCCATGCATCATTTAAGAATAGTGTGGAAGATACCTCATTCACTAAATTATTTTCACTCTTTTGATAAAAATTTAAATATACTTTTATTACTCTCTGGCAAAGATCTTTTTTATCGAAAATTTCAAAATATATTGAGATAATTGGAAGAATGATATTAACTAATATTTCATCTGCTCTTGAAGCTCCGATAAAATAATTTATAGGAACTTTAGCCGGTTGATCGAATACATAATGATTTCGCCAGAAACCGTCTCCTTTTACTATAAATAATGATCTCAATGAATTTGTCAGATTACTGATGTTGTCCGTGTTTTCTATCTTATTTATTAAATTAGGAATCAGACTTTCTCTCAGAATTTTATTTAATATTTTTGATCCGCCGGCTATTCTGATCGTTGGGAAATTCTGCGGCCTTAATTTAAAGAAATGCCATTGTGCGGAGGTAAATATTTTACCATCATAATGACTTTTAACGGAATTCCAAATTTCATAAAGTTTTTTTGTATATGAGGAAGTTTCCTCATCCGGAAGATTTTGTACATCGGGCATTAAGCCGCTTATATTGAATAATGCTGACTCTATTACCATTTTGAAATCTTCTTTAATCTTTAACGATTCAAAGAAAGTAATGTCTGCTGCTTGAGCCAAAGATCTCATTATTTCTTTATTTTTGGAATATCCTAAAGCCTCAAAAACGTTTTCATAAATAAGCTGCTGCCAAATTACCAGGTTGCTAAAATCCTTTTGCGTATATGTCCTGTTATAAAATTTCTCATCGAGTTCGTACTTAATTATCGGCTCTTTTAAATTTAATTCCTTTAGATAAATTAGTTCCTTCAACCTTTCCAGCATTTTATCGGATTTATTTTTGAACCTTTTTACACCCAGGTCAAAGACATAATTCAATTTTTCTTTTTCACTGACATCTTGATTAATAATCTGACACGGCATTTTATTGATTCTGCTTTTTCTTTCAGAAAGTATAGCTCTTTGTAAAGTGGTACTTAGATCATTTTTAATAAATGATTTAAGCGATATTGATTGAACTTTTCTGCCGTCGGAAGTATAAACATATCCTCTGTTTGATTCGTTATTCATGGTTGCATGTAAAACAACAGAATTATATTTTTTATTTATATTATGCCCATGTGATTTCCAATCCGTATAAAAGCTGTCTATTTCAATGTCCCCCAGGTAAGTAATATTTCCTATTTTAATCCTCGCATTCTTGAAATCAGGACCGCCGACTTCTTTATTTTCTGCTCCTACATCAATCACCATAATCTGCTGACCGTCATTGGTTTTTAATTCTTTAACAAATTTTTGTTCTTTCCATATTTCATACAGAAATTTCTCATGTATTTTCGAATTATTTTTCATTTTTTTACCTTTTCTTCTCCGCTATTTATACTGCAATAAATAGATGAAGATTTTCTATTTCCTAGCTTATAAAAAAGCTCAATTTTATTCTTCCCCTCTTCCAATTTAACATTTCGAAATGAAAATTTATTAGGATTAATTCTATGAAACATATCTCGTTTAATTCCATTAATAAATAAATATAGATCAATGTTTGATTTTACTTTCGGAATACTAACGGATATATCTATTTTATCTGATCTAGTTTTTTGAATATTGTTTTTTTGATTAAATTTTAAGGAGGGCAATTCTTTGTCGATTTTCAGATTGGATAGCTTAAAAATATCCTGGAACTGTGTTGTTGGTATTTTATCATCTTCTTTCCGACTTTGTTTCTCCGGTGGTTCTTCTATTTTGTAATGAGACATTAGGTACTTCCCTTTTCTACAAATTTCTTAAGATGCAAGATGATAAGTCATGATCAATAATTATGATAATGTTAAAATTAAAAATTTTTTCAATAATTTAAAAGTTTCTCAACTTTATTATTTAATTCTTTAATTTCATTTTCAGCGTATTTATAAAAATCAGTTTCGTTTGATTTATAAATAATACCTCTGCTTACGTTAATAATATAGTCCTTCCTATCATTTTTCTTAAATATGGAAACAACGTCATCCAGGGTACCGCCCTGTGCTCCTACTCCAGGTAAAAGGACAGGCAATGAGCCGAAATTTTGGATATTTTCCTCCAATTCTTTTGCTTTGGTCGCACCAAATACAAGGCCGCAGTTATTATTTTTATTCCAAGTTTTTACTTTCTCTATCACCTGTTGGAAAAGAAAGCTACCGCTCTGCAGCTTTAATTTTTCAAAATCTTCAGATCCTGGATTTGATGTTAAGGCTAATATAAAAATTAATTTGTCCGTATTTGCAATGAACGGCATTATAGAATCTTCACCCATGTATGGGTTAACAGTAATAGAATCAAAGCTTAAATTATCAAATACCGCTTTAGCATACATCGCAGATGTATTTCCGATATCCCCTCTCTTTGCATCTGCAATAACCAAAATATCTTTAGGTATTACAGAAATTGTTTTCTCTAAGGTCAATAATCCTTCATAACCGTTTCTTTCATAAAAGGCAAAATTTAATTTGAATGCAGCGGCATAATTAACTGTTGATTCGATTATCGATTTATTAAACTCAAAAATAGGATTTGATATATTTTTTAAGTGCGGCGGAATTTTTTCAATATCTGAGTCCAAACCTACACAAATAAATTTACCCTCTTTGTTTTTATCTCTTAGTTTCTCCAGTGCTTTCATATAATTTAATAACTACTTTAAATTTTAAGTTTACGTATATTCCTTCCTGGTTCTATAAATATTTGCAGCAACCCCAAGCATTAATATATCCGCTAATAAAGAGCTGCCGCCATAACTTACAAATGGCAAGGGGATTCCTATTACCGGCATAATACCAACCACCATTCCTATGTTTACAAATAAATGCACAAAATAAATAGATAAGATCCCAACTAAAGTTAAACTCAGAAATTCGTCCTTAGCCGAATTTGCAAGTTTAAGTATTCTCATTAACAAATAAAGAAATAGAATCAAAGTTATAATTGTACCGATAAAGCCGAATTCTTCACCTATTACACAATAAATAAAATCCGTCCATTGTTCAGGAATAAACTGCAACTGTGTCTGACTACCCGCAAGGAATCCTTTACCCCAGAAACCTCCCGAACCAATAGCAACTTTAGCCTGGATAGCATTATATCCGGCTCCCAATGGATCTGCCGACGGATTGATAAATGATCTTATCCTTGTTTGTTGATGAAGACTTAAAGCTCTGTAAACATAATTTGTAAAAAATCCTGCTCCCAAATTTAATGCGAAAATAGATGCACTAAAGAACAAATCCTTTTTAAAAATAATTAAGGATATAAAAACAATGACTAAACTTCCAATTAAATAATAAGTACCAAATAAAGAAGCAACAGCCACCACTCCAGGTGAAAGGACCACAAACAAACCAAAAAGACTAATACCTTTCCAGAATAATAGTGCAAGGATTAAACCAATAAACACAAAAGAGGTACCTAGATCAGGTTCCAACATTATTAAGACTATCGGTATAAGTCCTATACCGAGTGCAAACAATATATCTTTAAATGTTTCTATGTCAGTATTTTTCCTGCTTAAAAAAGACGCTAATGCTAGGACTGTTCCAATCTTAGCAAATTCAGAAGGTTGAAATCCTAATCCTTCTATACCAAGCCAACTCTTAGCACCAGAAATTCTTTTGCCAAATAACAAAACAACTATTAACATTAAAATGGAAATTAAATAAGATGGTACGGCTAATGTTTTAAATGTATGAGTGGGGATTGAATAAGTTATAAAAAAAATTATGAATGCACCTACACCCCATATTAACTGTTTCTGAAAATTACCGCTGGCATGAGGATTATTTAATGTAGAACTATATATTGCTGCTAATCCTATACAAAATAATAATAAAGCCGGAATAGCTATTCCCATGTCAAATTTATCATTCAGTTTATAGTCAATTCTCAACTGAAGCTCCGATAATTTTAGTATTCA
>JBJKQE010000199.1:0-2661 GCA_046705645.1 Ignavibacteriaceae bacterium
AAAAGTATACGGCTTGGAAATCCGACCTATTATCATGTTACCAATATTGACCAGCCATTGGTTATATTAAATGCACCTCCAACTCATTTTGATGTTTTTAACGATACCAGTTTTGATGTAACGGATAGTTATAATGGTCAGACCTCTAATTTCTATTCTGATTATTATACAACGACAGAAACAGATTTTCAAATGCAAACTGAACTTCACACCGGCTGGACTGTAGGTGGGAGCGCTTCGGGAACTTTTGTTATACCTGAATTAGAAATTCCGGTTACTGCCAAAGTCAATGCAGATTACGGACACAACTTTTCCAAAGTTCAATCAAGCACTCAAAGTTTTACAATTAAACAAAGCACACGTGCAAGCAACGACGATTATATTTATGCGATGGTTGTTGATTATGATGTTTGGGAATATCCTGTATACGCAAACAATGTACTGGAAGGCTACACTTTAGTAACATCACCAAAATTGCAGCAGAGAGACTGGTTCCCGAGCAAAAGTCCGGAAGGAGATACTTATATTCCAAATCATGAAGTGGGAAATATTTTGTCTTATCAGCAAATTACAAATCCATCGGATAATTCAAGCTTGTCTCAAGCAATTAGATGGAGTACATCGGATGCAGTAACTCTGGATGTTAATTCAGGCGCAGGATATGACTGGTCACTGGAAAAGCAGACAAGTAATCAGACTACAACAACTAATGAAGCTAAATTTGATGCCGGTGCTTCACTTGGGTTTGAAATTCCTATTCCTTTTATTCCTAACTTTGAAATTCACGGTGATTATTCTCATGATTCAATTTCGACTGTAACAAATACTGTAACTTATACACAAGGGCTTGATGTTCATTTAGGACCGATAAATCCGGGCATACCTGGAGGCGGATATTACACTGTTACTCCTTATGCATATTGGGCAAGAGACGGTGCGTTAGTATTAGATTATGCAGTTAATCCGGGAGTAGCAAATGTAAATGAGCCTGAAACATGGTGGCAGCAAAGGTATGCTCATGCTTCTGACCCGGCACTAATTCTTCCCTGGAGATTAGACAATTATAAAGGATATAATTATTCTGCAGATAAACTTAAGCAGACGAAAGAAATGATTTTCAACCCGGTAAATCCAAGCCCGGGAGATACAGTAAATATTCAAGTGAGGATTCACAATTTTAGTTTAATCCCCACACCTCAACCAGTCCAAGCAGAATTTTATATGGGTGATCCTTCAAATGGAGGGACTTTAATTCAGAGCTTAAGCGGAAAAACTATTTTCTCAACAAGCGATTTTTTACCAGCTCGGGGAAGTGCTATTATAAGCTTTGATTGGCATATTCCATCCAATACTCCTGATAATCCAAGAATATATGTCGTACTCGATCCGAATAATACATTTCCGGAAATACATCAAACTAATAATATAGGCTGGAAAGTAATGAACATACAAAGCGGAGTAAACGGAATAACTAATTATAATAATCAACCTAAAACATTCGTACTAAGTCAGAATTATCCCAATCCGTTTAATCCCACTACAGTTATTCAATATGAAATTCCTAAAAGCGGAATGGTAACTTTAAGAGTATATGATATTCTTGGAAGAGAAGTTAAAACACTCGTAAATCAATTTGAAAACAGCGGGAACTATAATGTTAATTTCAATGCATCTAATCTTTCGAGCGGAGTGTATTTCTATCAATTAAGAACAGGCAGTTCTATTTCCACTAAGAAGATGGTGTTGTTAAAATAATTTTAGGGAGCGAAAGCTCCCTTTTAAAATCATCATATCTATATATACTGCATATTACATCTCTTTGTAAAGGACCTTTATGAGAATAAATAATAATCTATTGCCTTTATTAGAATATTTTGCTAAATATTCTATAGAATTTTAAAATTTTCCCGCCCATTAAATAATTATTTCAGAGTTTACTGTTTTTTTTAGTATAGTTTTTTAGAATAAAAATGTTGGATTGGTCCATTAAATCAATCAATAATATTCAAATTAAAACAAAGCATCTTTTGTAGTTATAAAATTTGATTACAAACTAAAAAACTTATTAAAATCCCGAGTAGGGAAAATATCTAAATAAATTAAATAGGTATGCACAACAGTGAAAAGTCACCGGCAATATTTTTCTTTGCTGCTTATCTTATTTGTATATCTTTCTGTCTTTTTAAAAAATTTTTCTGCAGAATCTTATAATATTTATTCAAGAAAGAATTTATTTTCTGTACAGTCTTTTTCAAAATCAAATCAAATAGAATCTAGAGGCAACAAAAAAAATTGGAGAAATCTAAATTCTATAACAGCCTTTATATCAAAAATCAAAAAATCTACTAAGCATAACATAAAAATTAAGCCAAAACATTTTTGTGGTGAAAAATTTGATTTTTTAAATACATCTTATCAATCAACGATTCCAATTAACCGCGACGAAAACTTTCTATCTCTTCAATGCACCCCATTGCGCATTTGAGATAATTACTTATTCTCTTCAAACCTCAATTTAAGAAAGAACAATAAATAGTTACTGTCATTTACAGGTTACTCAACATTATGAGTTGAAATTAATGACGCCTGATTAATTTGTTAGTTATTTATAGAGTTTATAATTACAAATTTTTCTAATGATTGAGGAATTAATAAAAGTAA
>JBJKQE010000200.1:0-6764 GCA_046705645.1 Ignavibacteriaceae bacterium
GCATTAGCTGAATTCCGCTTAATGCTGCAGGCGATCCGGATTCATATTGAAAAATATGTGCGTCTCTTTCGCAGATAACCTCATCGGCAGGGTTTGTATGAACATTTAAACAGATCTGATTTCCCATTACACCGCTGCTTACAAATAAAGAGGCTTCTTTTCCTAAAAGATCAGCAGCGTATTCCTGCAGTTCGTTTACAGTTGGATCTTCTTGAAAGACATCGTCTCCGACTTCGGCATTGTATATTGCTTTTCTCATGCCTTCGGAAGGTTTTGTAACTGTATCACTTCTTAAGTCAATAAATTTATTCATGATTTTTAATCTTAAATTTTTTTACAGAATGTGTTTCTTAATTACTAAAATTTTTCTTGGCAAAATTGCAAATTCATGTTATAACTTAAATTTAATTTTAAGTTTTTTGAGTAAAAATATTCCGAATATCCAAAGAGATATAACTGAAGAGAGAATTGGAATTATCAATGGATATTTTGTAAAAAAAGTTTCTTCTCTCTCAAGCAGGACTTCTCCAACCAAATACGTTTTTGTAAATAATTTAGATTCAATTTTTGTTCGGCCCAAAGGATCAATTATACAGCTGATACCGCCATTAGCTGCTCTCACAACAGATCGTCTGTTTTCAATAGCACGAAGCACCGCAATTTCTTTATGCTGATACGGCCCGCTTGATTTTCCGTACCAGCTGTCATTTGTAACAATTGCAATAAACCTTGCACCTTCGCGAACGAAATCAGTAACAAAGTAAGGGAAAACGGATTCGAAACATACCAATCCATTTATACTTATTGAGTCAGAGATCCCGGAATTTTTAATTCCCATTTTATAATTCGGATTTGGAATTTCAAAATTGACTGTATCTCTTCCTTTATTCCAGCTGCTTATACCGACACCCCATTTAATAATTTTACCGAGAAAAGGCAGTGCATCAACAAAAGGAACTCTCTCTCCAAACGGCACTAATTTCATTTTGTCGTAGGTTTGTATTTTCCAGGTATCCGGTGAAAACAATATAATTCCATTGTATGTTGTATAATAAAAATCACCATTAGTTGATTCTCTTGCATCAGATGGGATTTTACTTCCTTTAAAATAATATTTCACATCAGGCATTCCGCTGAGAAGATAAATATTTTTCCTTCTTACAAAGCTGTAAATCGAATCTACAATATTATTATAATTACCGTCCATTAAAAATACAGGCAGTGCTGTTTCCGGCCATATAACTAATTTAGCACCTTTTAAAACTGCTTCCCTCGATAGATTCAGGTAAAGATTAGTTAATTCATTTAAATTACTACCCTGCCATTTTTCCCAGGGATTAAGATTAGGCTGAATTAATCCTACTTTAATTGTTTTGCTTGAAACTTTAAAAGTTGAATATCTATAAATTCCGTAGGATATAATAAAAATAAATATTATACAGGCCACAGTTAAATTGAATATAAACTTTTTCCGGGATAATTTATAATTATTAAGCGCTCTATATAAAAATATATTTATATAAACGACAACAAGAGATAAACCAACAGCGCCGATTATATCCGCTATTTGAATGAAAATAAGAAAATGAGCTAGGCCATTTCCAAGAGTCAGCCATGGGAAGCTTGCATCCGTAAGCATGTAGAGATATTCGTACGTTACCCAAAAAAGAGGAAATAAAAATATTACATTTTTAGAGGGGAATACTTTTCTAGATAAATATAAAAGTGTAGAAGGAATTAAAAATAAAAGAGGTTCAAAAAACAATAATGTTCCGCCGGCAATCATTAAAAAAGGATCTGCAGTTTTTTGCCAGCTTCCTACCCAATACAAAGTAATCAAGCTGAAAACAAAAAATGTTAGATAAGTAGCTTTGTTTATCTCTGCAAGAGTTTCTCTTTTTTCTATTACATAGAAATATGGAATCACTCCGAAAAATAAAAGAAGACAAAATGGAAATGGAAACGGCGGGAAGCTTATTCCCATCATGATTCCACTGAGAATTAATAATAACCTTTCTTTATTTTTTTTTGTTTTCTCTTCAGGAGAAAGCTTCAACCTATTTTTTCCAAAATTTAATTTCAACCTTTAAGCCGTTTTCTTTTAGACAAGAAATATCTTAAAATATAAATTACTATTATGAGGGCAGTAATACCTAAAACTATATTGCTGTAAGTTGATAAATATTTATCGACTGCTGCAATATTCCTTCCGAAAAGAATTCCGAGATAAATTATAATTGCATTCCATGCTAAAGCACTGATTGATGCAAGCACAGCAGTTTTCTTAGCATCTAATTCGCTTAATCCTCCAAAAAGAGAAATTACGGACCGGGTCCCGGGTAAAAAACGGTTTATTAAAATTATTAAATATCCGTACTTCATAAACCAATGTTCAACCTTATCCAATCCTTCGGTAGAAATAAATTTAATTTTCCCGGCTCGTACAACTTTTTTATCAAGCTGAGAACCGATAAAAAATAAAACCATAAATCCGATGACACTTCCCAGACTTGTTAAAATTAGTGTCGGAATAAAGTGAATTGAATGAGTAACAATTAACGAACCGCTGATCAAAACAACCAGATCGCTGGGCGAAGGAGGAAAAACATTTTCTATAAAAGCAAAAAAGAAAAGAGTTACATAAATCCAAAATGGACTTAAAGCAGAAATAAAATCTAGGATATTTTCAAGCATGTTATTTTTGTTTAAGAATTAAGACATTCGCCAAAGCCGAAACCCCTTCTTCCCTGCCTGTAAATCCGAGTTTTTCTGTGGTTGTAGCTTTGATAGAAATTTGTTCAACATCTGCCTCAAGAATGCCGGCAATATTTTCTCTAATTTTTTTTATATGGGGGGAGAGTTTTGGTCTTTGCATAGCAACAACCGCATCAACATTTCCCAGAACATAACCTTTTTGTTTGATTAGGTCATACACATTTTTTAATAAAACTAAACTGTCTGCATTTTTATATTTTTCATCAGTATCAGGAAAATGCTGCCCAATATCACCTAAGGCAAGAGCACCAAGAAGCGCATCACAGACTGCATGTAATAAAACATCGGCATCAGAATGACCTAGTAATCCCTTATCAAAAGGTATATCAACTCCGCCGATAATTAGTTTTCTATTTTCAGCAAAAGCATGAACATCTAATCCAATACCGATTCTGAATTCCTGGTTCAATATCTTACCTCAAAACCTTTAAATTCATTTTTGAATTCTGACCATTCAATAACACAGTTAGTTACCGAAGCGTGTGAAGGGCCTATTCTTATCTGCTTGAAAAGTTCTTCGATCATTGCGACTTCTCCTTCAGCAACAGTTAAGACTTCGCCTGAATATAAATTTTTTACAAATCCTTTTAGTCCTAAGTTCCCGGCTTTCCTCAACACAAAGTATCTAAAACCGACTCCTTGTACGAGACCGCTGGCAACTATTTCGGCTCGTTTTAATTTTTCAGCCATTACTCAGTTTTTTCTTATTAAATAATTCGGAAACTAACAGACCTGTAAATATAAGTATACCTCCTAAAAACCCAAAGTGAGAAATTCTTTCGTTAATAACAAAATAAGCAAACAAAGCTGCAAATACCGGTTCGAATGAGAATATTATTCCTGCTTTTGTAGGAGTAACTATCTTTTGATACTTCGTTTGTAAAGTTGTGGTTAATATTGTAGCTAATATAGCTGTATAAAGGAAAGCGAACAGAACGTTGTTGTTAAAAGAAAACTTTATTGGTTCCAAATTAGTCAATGAAAGAAATAAAGTAAGAATTAATCCGCAAACCGCTGTTACACTAACCTGCAAAAAAACCAAAGGCAGGTAATTCTGTTTTTTGCTAATAATATCCAGGTAAACAAGGTAAGAAGCATAAAAGATTGCACATAAAAGTGTAAAAAAATCACCGATATTAAAACCGGATCCGATTTCCTGGAAAATATCTAATATGGATGTACCTTTGCTTGATAAAAAAATCAAACCGAGAATTACAAACAAAACTCCTAATAAATTTCTTCCGCTAGGTTTTTTCTTCTCAAACATTAACTGAAAAACCGGTGTAAAAAGTATGAATGAACCGGTTATGAATCCCGACTTTGTTGCCGTTGTATATTTTAATCCGACTGTTTGGGTTGCAAAACCAAGGAAATACATTAATCCTAATAATACTCCACCGGTAATTACCTCCCGGTTCATATTTTTAATTACTTTGATCATAAAAGGCAAGAGCAGAAGAGTTGCAAAAGAAAATCTAATTGTTACAAAAAGAATCGGTGAAACATTTTGCAGGGCAACTTTTATAATAAAAAAAGTTGCGCCCCAGATAAGAGTAACGAACAGAAGTATGCCTTCGCCTGAATATTTTTTCATTATCAGATTTTTAGGAATTTATATTATAATTAAACCAAAAGGTAGTTTCCTAATTTGCTTATCTAAGTCATGGTTCGACTCCGCACACCATGACAAATGGATTTAAATTATCATCCCGAGCAGAGTCGAGGGATGATTTATTCGTTAATAATTTCAGAAAATTAGGATACTACCAACCAAAACTAATCAAAAGCTTTAATCTTTGTCCGGTGAATAACCAAAAGACTTAAGCATTTTTTCGTCGGATCTCCACTTATTCCGGACTTTTACTCTCAATTCAAGAAATACTTCATGCTGAATGAAGTCTTCAATTGACTCGCGGGATATTTGACCGAGTTTTTTTATCGCAGACCCTTGTTTACCAATTATTATTCCTTTTTGGCTTTCCTTTTCAACAACAATTTCGGCCTGAATAAAATTCTTTTTGTCTTCTCTTTCTTTAAAATCCGCGATTAATACCTCGCAGCTATAAGGAATTTCTTCTTTATATAATTCCAGAATTTTTTCACGGATAATCTCTGAGACAAAAAATCTTTCATTCTCATCTGCAACAATATCATCAGGATAAAACTTTGGATTCTCTGGCAGACACTCCAAAATAATATCAGTAATTGATTGAATGTTAAATCCAATTAATGCCGAGACAGGAATTATTTTTTTGAAAGAACTCGATTCTTCAAATTTTGAAATTAAAGTACTGACTTTTTCCTGCGATATTAAATCTACTTTATTAAGGATAAGAACTTTAGGCTTTCTGCTTTTCATTACTGCTTTAAAAATGAAATCATCCTTTAATGTTTTATTACCCTCCGGATCATTATTAACATCAAGGATTAGCAAAATAACATCGGCATCATTTATTGAACGATTTACCGCTTCCATCATTTTTTCCTGAAGCAGGTATGCAGGTTTAAGAATACCGGGAGTATCTAAAAATATTATTTGATAATTTTGATCTGATAAAATTCCTAAAATTCTTTTCCTGGTAGTTTGCGGCTTACTGTTGGTGATAGATAATTTTTGTCCTAATAATGCATTAAGTAAGGTTGACTTCCCTACATTCGGTTTTCCAAGTATTGCAACGTATCCTGCGTTTGTTTTATCCATTAAATTAGCTCCAAGTCATCCTTAAAATTAAATCGTTGATTAGTTAGTTAATTGAATTTTAATCAATTTTGTATTTCAAATATACGAACATTAAAACAATAAATAATTGATGCTAGCTCAAACAAAAAAACGGTCATCGATAGATGACCGTTTTAATAAACATTTTATATGTAAATGAATTTAGTGCAGTTTGCTTAATCTTCTTTTTGATTGGCGCAAATTTTCGAAAAAGAAATATCCGGTTATTAATAATCCAAAGGAAAAAACAGAACCAATAATCGAAATATTTCTAGCTGTTAAAAATTCTTTTACAGATGAAAACATCTGAACAATGTAATTGACATAATTATCAATATTTTGATTGGCGGCATTTCCTCCGACATTACTTCCAACAACTGTTACCATCAAATAACCAATGATAGCTAAACTGCAAAAAACAAATATTGATGAGATTGAGAAAATGAATAACTTATCTTTTTTTCTTGACCTAACTTTTTTTACAAGCTTCGCCATTACTAAAGATGTAAAATCTTTTTTAATTTCAATTTCTTTAATTTTCTTAAGTTCATTATGAACAGCTTGTAAAGCTATAAATCTTTTATTATCAAACTCGGAATTTTTCAGTTGTTCCCGAATTTGCAGCATATCAGCCCTTTCAAGCTCACCATCAATGTATTTATTTAAAATCTCATCAGTTAACTCAATCATAGTAACTCCTCAATATAATTGTTCTTCTGTATAAGATCTCTTAATGTATTTCTAGATCTATAAAGAATAACTTTTACATTTGAAACCGAAGTTTCCAACACAGAAGCAATTTCTTCACAGTTCATATTATCAAGATAAAACATACTTATTACCGAAGCATAATTAGGCGCCAATTGATCAATCATTGTTTGAATAAATGCCGATAAATCTTTTTTTTCAGTTAATCGAAAATCATAATCACTTTTAATATTAATATGATCTTCTATTGAAGACATTTCAGTTTCAATTTTCCTTTTTTTAGCAGAAAGTTTAGTTACAGCAGTATTGTAAACAATTCTATAAAACCAAGTTGAGAATTTTGATTCCTGCCTAAAATTTTCAAGTGATTTAAATGCCTTTAAAAAACAATCCTGTAAGACTTCTTCAGCATCCATTTCATTTTTAAGCATTCTGACTAAAAGAGAAAAAGCTTTATTCTTATATCTATCAATAATTAAAGCATAATCAGAATGATTGCCTTTTACAACGGATTCAATAATTTCAAAATCTGTAAGGTTTTTCATTTATTTATTATGACTCC
>JBJKQE010000201.1:0-5058 GCA_046705645.1 Ignavibacteriaceae bacterium
CCGAACTCTTCGCCTTTTTTATTTTCTCTTTCCAAAATACCGTCTGTATATAATACCAGCACACCTTTGGGGGGGATAGAAATATAAGATCTTCTAAGGCCAATCTCAGGCAAAGCTCCAAGTAATAATCCCGTTGAATCCAATTCAACAATTTCATTACCTTTAAGCAGCAGTGGGGAAGGGTGTCCGGCATTTATGTAAAATAAGTTGCCGTTCCTTTCCATTTCAGAATAGAAAAGCGAAATAAACCGAGCAGAGTAATTGTTTTGATAAAGAACCGAATTAAGTTTTTTAATTGTGTAGACAGTCTGCATATTTTTTTCAAGACCGACTCTTAAGCCGATTACTACATCGCGCACCATTAGTGCCGCAGGAATACCATGCCCGCTTGCATCGCCAATGCAAAAGCCGTATTGTTCGGAATCGAATTTAAAATAGTCGAATAGATCCCCGCCTACAAGTTCCGCTGGTTGGGAACGCCCTGCAATTTGATATCCCGGAATAATAGGCGGACTAATAGGCAGAAGGCTTTTCTGAATTTGAGCAGCCTGTTCCAGTTCTCCTTTAACTGATTCTGAATATAACCTGTAATTTAATGCCGTCCGTACTGCATTTAAACACAGGTCGACTTCCTCCCTTACCCATCCATCAATTAAATCAAATACAAAAATCCAGCGGTAATCTTGATTGTGAATTGTAAAAGCTACGGGAATGGAATATCCTTTTTTGTTGACTCTTAATGATTCTATACCGTCTACAGGATTATCGAATATGTACATCTTTGAATGTAAAATGGAGTCCGTAATATTCGAGTTCAAGGGTATCTTAGTCCCAGGATGATTTTGTTCGAGTTTATTATCCGGAAAAATTAAAAAGAATTCATCTTCGGATTGTTCAAATATTCTGCCGTTATTTAGATGAAGATCTTTACCAAATGTATTTTCTATTTCTTTAACAATTGTAAAAAGGAAAACTTTGCCGGATTTTTCTTGTCCAATTTTAACAAGCAGTGAATCTAGTTTTCTATAAAATTCTTTGGGTTCTATCATAAGCTTTCTTTAAAATAAATTTTACAAAAATACTCATAAAAAATTAAAGTTAAATAAAATAATAGTTAAGTTTGATGAAAGTGTGAAGTGGTGCAAAAGCTGTTTAGTTAGGATTTCTATGTTTTTATAAACTGTAATGAGTGTCCATAATCAGTAATTTGTAACTAGGAATTGTTCTCTGTCAACTTTTCAGTTTATTTCATATTTGGTTTAATAGCTTAAGGTTTCCGTTTCCTTTTTGCTTCATTTCACTTTAGCTCTCCTTAATAAGAGTGAATTTGAAACAACACTAACCGAACTGAAAGCCATTGCTGCAGCCGCATAAATAGGATTCAAAAAGCCCAAAGCAGCTACCGGAATGCCGATAACATTATAAACGAATGCCCAAAATAAATTTTGCTTTATTGTTCGTAAAGTTTTATTGGATAACTTTATGGCCTGAACGACTCCGTTAAGGTCGCCGTTTATTAGGGTAATATCCGAAGCTTCTATTGCAATATCAGTTCCTGTTCCAATTGCAATTCCGATATCTGCTTGTGCAAGAGCAGGGGAGTCATTAATTCCGTCTCCTACCATTGCTACAAACTTACCTTCCTTCTGCATCAGCTTAACTTGATTAGCCTTATCTTGAGGCATAACTTCGGCAATTACTTTATTTACGCCTGCCTGTTTGGCTATTGCATCGGCAGTTCTTTGATTATCTCCGGTAATCATTACAACTTCAATTCCCATTTTCTTCAGTTTTGATATTGCCTCTTTTGAAGACGGCTTTATAGTATCAGCGACAGCAATAACACCGGAGAGTTCGCTATTAACTGATATGAAAATCGGTGTCTTGCCATTCATAGCCAGTTGAGCGGAAATTTCTTCAGCATTATTTGTATTTACAGAATATTCTTTCATCATTGCTAAGTTGCCTATAGCTACTGCCTGGCCATCAACAACTCCGGTAAGTCCCAAACCCGTTAAAGAATCAAATCCTTCAACATTACTTAAAGATATATTTTTATCCTTTGCATAATCAACTATAGCCATCCCCAGAGGATGTTCGGATTTATTCTCTATAGAGGCAGTAAGCTGAAGCAGTTTCTGTTCGTTGTATCCGTTCAATTTAATAATATCAGTAACCGACGGTTTACCTGAGGTAATAGTGCCGGTTTTATCCAGTACGACACTTATTATTTTATGAGCTCCTTCCAGGCTTTCTGCATTCTTAATTAAAATTCCATTTGATGCGCCAACACCTGTCCCAACCATTATTGCGGTAGGTGTTGCTAAACCCAAAGCACACGGACACGCAATAACCAGAACTGCGATAAAATTAATCATGGCGAACGTAAAGACGGTGCCGACTGCAAAGTACCAGATTAAAAAAGTAACCAGCGCTATACTAATAACCGTAGGAACAAAGACCGAAGCTATTTTGTCGGCAAGGCTTTGTATCGGAGCTTTAGAGCCCTGGGCTTGTTCAACCATTTTAATGATCTGAGATATTACCGTATCTTTACCAATTGCCGTTGCTTTAAATGAAATACTTCCGTTTTTATTTATAGTGCCGCCAATTACCTTATCATCGAGTTTTTTATCAACCGGAATACTTTCACCGGTTATCATAGATTCATCTATTGAAGAATTGCCTTCTAAAATTACGCCGTCTACCGGTATTTTTTCTCCCGGTCTAACAACTATTACGTCATTCACTAAAAGTTCGCTTATAAGGATATCGAATTCTTTTCCGTTTCTAATTACCCTGGCATTTTTAGGCTGCAGTCCCATTAGCTTTTTTATTGCACTGGAAGTTTTGTCTTTGGCTCTGGCTTCAAGAAGTCTTCCCATTAAAATTAAAGCAATTATTGTTGTAGCAGTATCAAAATAAATATGTCCGCTTGAACTTGACAATGAAAGTAATTTAGGAAATAAAACCGCAATCGTACTGTAAAGGTATGCCGTGCCGGTACCAACTGCTACCAGCGTATTCATATCGGCTGAAAAGTGTTTTAGTAATCTCCATGTTATTGTGAAGAATCTTTTCCCGGATATAAACATAACAACCGTAGTTGCAAGAAATAATAATCGATCAACATATTCGATAGGAATTGGCGACCATGCTTGAAACCAGCCGGTCATGCTTATCATGCTGATTGCCATAATTGGAACTGTCATTATGGCAGCAAAAATAAATTCCACTTTTAACTGCTTATAAGATTTTTTTTGTTCCAAGTCTTCGGTCGATTCTATAATAGGTGAATCTTCTGTTATTTCTTTCTCTTCTATTTGAGGTATAACCAACTTATATCCGGCATCTTCTACAATAGTAGTAAGCTTATTAAGGTCTGTTGTTTTATTATCAAACGAAAGAGTCACTTTCTCTGTGGCGAAATTTACATTCACACTACTAACACCTTCGGATTTTTTAAGAGCTTTCTCAACTCTTGCCACACAGCTTGCACATGTCATCCCTTCAACCGGTAACGTTAATGTCTTTATTTCTTTTGTTTCCATCGTATTTCCTAAAATTACAGCTAAAAAATATCTTTTTAATACTCAAACAATGTTTTTGTCAATTTAATAACTTATATCCGGCTTCCTCAATTGCATTGGCAAAAGCTTTAATATCGACTTTATTTTCATCATATTCGACTTTTGCACTGCCTATTTGAACATCTTCAACTTTTACATTATCTAATTTGCCTAATTCTTTTTTAACCGCCATTACACAGTGATTACATGACATACCTTCAATTTTTAATTCTGCTGTTTTCATTTTTAATTCCTTTCAATATTCATTACGTACAATATTTTTTAATTTACAAATCAAATTTAATGAATGAGCAAAGTAGATGTGTTATAAAATTTTTATAAAATGTTATATCTTTTTAACGCTTTATTTAAGCTTGATTTAAGGCAAGTTATAGATTTTTAAGTAGGAAGGAGAGTTGCTCTAAAATTCTATTTAATATCAAAAAGCCCGGATGTCTAATTCTCTTTTAAATGATCAAGCGGTTTGCGGATGTTTCCCGTCATGTTTTTAAACTGACTTGCAGTTAAACCGGTAATTTTTTTGAATTGATTGGACAAATGCTGAACACTGCTGTAGCCGAGTTTGTAAGAGATTTCACTTAAAGTTAATTCGCCGTATTTTAACAGCTCTTTTGCAAATTCTATCCTTTGCAGAATTATATATTGTTCAATGGTTATATTTTCAACTGAAGAAAATAGAGTACTGAGATAATGGTAATCCATCCCGATCCTTTCAACAATATAATCCGAATCTTTTATCCCGGTTTGGATTGTACTGTTGTTATTTCTAACTAAATCAAGGATTATCAGTTTAATTTTTTCAATTAACTTGGCGCGTTTATCTTCAATTAATTCAAAGCCGTTTTCTTCCAATACCTTTCTAATCTTATCCATTAATTCTTCATCTAAGATACCATCAACAATTACTTCGCCTAAAATAATGCTTCTTATATCCAGGCCTAATTTTTCAAATTCTTCTTTAACAACTTTAATGCATCGGTTACAGACCATATTTTTAATTAAAATTTTTGTCGTATCCGTCATGTTATTCTTATTATTTTGTGCCATTTTTAAATAAAAATAAATATTAAATAAATAATTTTATCTTTTAAGTTAAAAAAATAACTATATATTTTTGAAAAGCAGATAAATTTTATCACATTCAAAATTTAGTTTAATTATTTCTCGATTATAATTCTGTCTCCATGACTTTTAGGCTGAGATATGACAAGAAAGACTAAATCTTCTTTCCCTTCATTACTCAATTTATGAGATGTACCCGGCGAAATCTCTATTCCTTCGTTCGGGTGTAAGAACTTTTTTCCGTTTTCAAATTCAATTGTTGCTTGTCCATAAAGTATATAGAAAAATTGTCTGGCATTTTTATGAAAATGTTTAACTTCTGAAGACCCGGGAGGAACTCTTTCCTGTATCACACTTAATTCTTCTTTCTTTACCAAGTGCCATCCGTCGCAGTTGTTTCCCCAAG
>JBJKQE010000202.1:0-14578 GCA_046705645.1 Ignavibacteriaceae bacterium
GAGAAGTAATTGGAAATGAACATGCTGTCTGAAGAGTTTTCATACCTTCCACATCCACAACACAAATTCTACATACTCCGGCTATACATAAATCAGGGTGATGACATAGAGTAGGAATATGAATTTGAGCCTGCTGGCATGCTTCAAGAATAGTTGTGCCCATCGGAACGGAAATCTTTTTCTCATTTATTTGAATTGATATCATTCCACCTATCGCAGAAGTATCCTGCGGCTTTTCAACTATTAACGGCTTCTGACTAACCGGTATTCTATCATTATGTTTTCCCATTTTAATTACCTTTCCCGTTTGTGTGGAAGATCTCTTCTTTAAAATTTTCTAAGATAGAAATAAAGGAATTCGGACTGGATTGCCCCAATCCGCATTTGGATGCGACCTGCATTGTTTTCCCCAACTCCTTTAAGTTATCAATATATGAAAATGTATAATCTCCCCTTTCTATTTTTTCTATCCCTTCCATTAGTTTATGGTTCCCGATCCTGCAAGGCGTGCACTGACCGCAAGATTCTTCAATAAAGAATTCCATAAAATTTTTTAATATTTTAATCATATTCCGGCTATTGTTAAAAATCATTATGGACCCACCCGTGGCTGCATCTTCATAAGCAAGTATGCGGTGGAATTGATTTTTAGGAATACACATTCCCGATGCACCGCCTACCTGTACTGCTTTTGTATTTTTAGCCTCAACTATTTCCAGAAGCTCGTTTATCTTGGTACCCCATGGCAATTCATATACACCCGGCTTATCACAATCACCGGAAACCGAAAATAATTTAGATCCTGTTGATTTATCCGTTCCGAATTTTTTAAACCAATTTCCTCCTTTAACTGCTATATGAGCCACCGAAGCTAATGTTTCAACATTATTTACAATAGTAGGATATCCCATATAACCTGTGTTTACAGGGTAAGGGGGACGGTTTCTTGGTTCACCTCTGTTACCTTCAAGTGATTCAATTAAGGCTGTTTCTTCACCGCAAACATAAGCACCGGAACCTAAGCGAATTGAAATATCAAAATCGAAATCTTGTCTATTTAAAATATTATTACCCAAGAGATTATCTTCTCTCATTTTATTTAGATAATCTTCCAGGTATTCAAGCAAATATTCATATTCGCCCCTAAGGTACATTATTCCTGTTTTTGAACCTATCGTATAACCGGCAACAACCATTCCATCAAAAACCAGTTCGGGATATTCAATCAGCAGTACTCTGTCTTTAAATGTACCCGGTTCTCCTTCGTCTGCATTACATACAACAAATTTTTTTTCTGCAATTGAGGCAGCGGTCAGCATCCATTTTGTTGCCGTAGGAAAGCCGGCTCCGCCCCTTCCCTTCAACCCGGAATCCTTCATTTCAAAAAGAATATTTTCCCTGCCTAACTCCAATACTTTTTTTATCGCTTCACCTTTCGTGTATTTAGAGAATATTACGGGCCCGGTTCTTTTTTTATTTTTTTCAAATAATTTTTCCATATATCCCTCTATTTAATTTCGTTCAAAATATTTACAGCCTTTTCGGGATCGAGATGAGTATAAACCTTTTCGTTAACCAGCATAGCGGGTCCTTGATCGCACATCCCCAGGCAATTTGTATATTCAAGTGTAATTCTATTATCCTTTGTTGTTTCTCCAAAAGAAATTCCCAGTTCCCTTTTAACGGCTGCTTCAACCATTTCTTTACCGGCAAGATCACATGAAATTGTGCGGCAGAGACGGACAATATTTCTTCCTTTCGGCTTGGTATATAAAAAGGAATAGAACGTTATTACGCTGTAAACTTCAACAGGATGAATATTTAACAACCTAGCAACTTCCTGCTGTGCAAAGTCTGAAATATATTTATGTTTTCTTTGAATAGATTGAAGAATCTGCAATAGTGCGGAACGATTTTTACCATATTTTTTTACTAGCCCTTCAATTTCTTCGGACAATGAATTTTTTTCCATTACCAGCATAGTTACCTCCCTGCTTTCTCTTTTAATAATTTCTCAACTTTTTCAATGAGCTGTTCGGGAGAAATCGGCTTTTCAACAAATTCATTTACCGGCACCATTTCGTTAACGCCGTAATCCAATCCAAAAGATTTCGATACAGAGGTGTACATTATAATCGGAGTATCTATTTTTTCTCTTCTAAATTTTTGTGCTAGGAAGAAACCGTCGTCCGGTTCATTCATCATTACATCTAAAATTATAAGGCTAGGTTTGTTTTTCTTTACTATTTTAAAACCATCGTCCGGGTTGGACGCGGTTATTACTTCGTAGCCTTTAGATGTAAGTACCAGGCTGCTGGCATCCAAAACATCAGGATCATCATCAATGATTGCAATTAAAGACATGTAGGTTCCCTATTTATTATTTTTATGTTATTATTTATTATAATTTGATTTTGTTTCATTCAATATTGAAATTTTTTCTTTTTCCTCTTTACTAAAAAGATTTCTTAACGGAAAGAATAATTTTAAACTTGTTCCCTTTCCGAACTCGCTCTCTACTTCAATTTTACCCGAATAAAAATCCATAATTCGCTTTACTATCGAAAGTCCAAGACCGGTTCCATTAATACTTTTGGTCAATTCATTTTTTGCACGGAAGAATTCCTGGAATAACTTTTCTTTTTCTGCAGGCTTCATTCCGATGCCTGAATCCTTAATTTCGAAAATGACATAATTAGATGCCGAATAAACGCTGATATCTATTGTTCCACGATATTTATTATATTTAATTGCATTACTAACAAGGTTAATCAAAATTCTTGATATTTCTTCTTCATCTGCATATATGGAAGGTATATTTTCCTTATTATTTATCGTCAAAATAATTTCTTTCTCATTTAACTCGCGCCGGAATAATTCGATAACTAAATGCAAAGAATCCGAAATATCAATTGGCTGAATTTCCCGCTTGATTTTTTTCATTTCCAATCTCGAAATATCGAGAAGATCATTAATCATTTTTAAAAGACCTTCAAGTCTGCCCTGTGAACGAAGAATATAATCTTGCTTTTGCTTTTCAGTAAGAACAATATCATGTTCGGAAAATAATTTTAAAAATCCCAAGACAGCCGAAATGGGAGACTTCAATTCATGTGAAACCATAGACACAAATTGAGACTTTAGAATTTCAAGCTCTTTAAGTTCCGTAATATCTTTAAATACAATTACAACACCTGCTAAAGAACCGTCCGGGTGCGGGACAGGAGAAGATGTAGCTTCTACATAAATTTTATGTTCGTAATTCAAATTGAACTGAGCCGAATATGATTTAAGCTCAAACTGTTGCGCCGATAAGATTTTATTTAATTGACCTGCAACTTCCGGGTGAAGTTTATCAACGATATAATCTTCAATGATTATATTATCCAGGTGAAGTAATTTTAATACGCTCGGGTTATATAAAACAGCCTGGCCTTGTTTATTTATAACAAGAAGACCGTCGCTTATAGAATTGATAACCGTATTTAGTCTTGTTTTTTCAAAAGCGACTTCGAGAAACCTTTCCTCTCTCTCCTTTTTCAGCTTTTCAGTTTCAAGCAAAAGCTGTCTTTTATAGAAACCCTCTTTTACCTTTTGAAGAATTTCTTCGGAAGAAAAAGGTTTGGGAATATAATCGAAAGCACCTTCTTTTGCGGCTTCTATTGCCGTATCATAACTGGCATATCCCGTAGCAATTAAGCATATTGTGTGAGGATAAATTTTCATTATTTCCCGCATGACTGTTATACCATCGGTATCCGGCATCTTTAGATCAATTATCGCAATGTCATAATCAATTGAGGTACCGAGTGTAATTCCTTCATTACCGTTTTCAGCTGCATCAACCTGGCAGCCTTCGCTTTCAAGAAGACGCTTCGTTCCTGTACGAAGTGATTTTTCATCGTCCACAATTAATATTTTTGGTTTACATGTATTTTGCATAACCTATTTCTAACAAATTAAGACAACAAAAAAAATAAATTGTACTTCTAAAGGACCAAACTGCTTTTCCTTTTTTAGGAGTCTCCACAAGAATTCGCCGACAAGGGAGTTAACAATATATTTTTAATTTTTTTCATGAACCGAAAAGTAAGATTCCAGTTTTTCTACGAGCTCCTTTATTTCAACCGGCTTATTCAGTATACCGTCGCATTTTATCCATTCTCTTTCTTCATCTGTAGACGCATCGAATTTGAATCCGGTTAAATATGTAGCTGATGTTAAGATAAATACCGGGATGTTTTTCCCGTATTCGTCCTTTTTAATTTTATATGATAATACAAAACCTGAATCATGCTCTTCCATTATTAAATCTATTACAGCGGCGTCGGGTTTATGAAGTTCAAATAGTTCCCATGCTTCTCTGCTATTATCCGCAGTAATAACTATATAACCTTTAGATTCGATTAAATATTTATTTAGTTCCAGAAGATCAATATCGTCGTCAACAAGTAATATTTTTTTCAACTGACTTGATTGCATTTTATCATTGCTCCTTTAATTCTAATTTGTCTGCAAATAGCGCTGACATTTCTATGCCTTTTATCTTATTATTTTTAGGAAGTTTTACCGTAAAGGTTGTTCCAATGCCTATTTCACTTTTAAATGAAATAAATCCCTGATGCATTTTTACAATGCCGTATGTAATTGCCAGTCCAAGCCCGGTTCCTTTACCAATCTTTTTTGTTGTAAAAAACGGAGTAAAAATTTTGTTATAGTTCTCTTTAGGAATGCCCTGCCCGGTATCCGAGATATTAATCTCTATAAAATCTTCTTCATGAGAAAGATTAATATTAATTTCTTTAGTATGGCTATCCTCAAGTGCTTCGCACGCATTATTTAATAAGTTTAGAAACACCTGTTTTACCTGATCTTCGTCGCAGACGGTTAAACCGCTTTCTTCTATTTCGGAAACGAATATATTAATATTTTTATATAGAGGGTTTAACCTTATGGTCTTTACAATGTTCTCAATTAGCAAAAACAAATTAACTTTAGACAAATTCAATTTGCCCTGCCTGGCAAAATTTAACAAGTTGGAAACTATGTTTTTGCACCGGTTGGCTTCCTGCATAATTGTTTCAAGATCTTCGGAATTTTGACTTTTCTCCTGGCTAGCTTTAAGTTGTTTTTTTAACAGCGAAGCATAAAGAATAATGGAACCCAGCGGATTATTTATTTCATGTGCAACACCCGCAGCAAGCTGCCCTATTGATGCAAGCTTTTCAGCCGTTCTCAATTGATCCTGTGCATTATTCAAATCGTTGTAAGCTTTATTCAATTGATCAATAAGATACGGCAGGCACATTTCACTTTCAGCCAAGCCCTTAGCTATTGCCACTGCATATTCCCTGCATGTATTATAACCGCATGCGCCGCAATTTAATTCGTCTTGTACGGAAAATTTATTTGTGCCGGCAAGAATTTCTTTAATTTTCTCTTCGGAAGGATACGGACGCCGCTGACTCTTGCTAGAGAATTTCCTGGAAAAATCCAGTTTCCTGCTGCTGTAAAGGCTGCTTTTCCAGATTTGCTTATCTGTAGAATGAATATTCTTTTCAATATAATTTATTACCTTCTCCCGCCTCGCATAATAATTAAGATCGGAATCGATAGCCGGTCCGCTTATACAGCCTTCGCAGAAAAGAATATCAACAAACTTTGCTTTTATATGATTGTTTGCAATTTCATTAATTATTTCGGTAACGTTTTTCTTACCCTCAACAACAATTATCTCTTTTTCCAGAATGTCGCTTGGTATTTTCGCTGTTTTTAACAATCCCCCGGCAAGCGGATAGGCCTTTCCCATATAAGCGTGTGGGTAATCATAATTACCCTCGTCCAGGCTCCTCAAATCAATTCCTTTATCATTAAAAATTTTTTTTATTTCTGTAAAAGTTATTACAGCATCTATCACTCCGGTTACTTCTTCATCAATATATTCCTGTTTTTTAGCTATACATGGTCCAATGAAAACAATTTTAATATCTTTTTCCGAGTTCATCCTTAAAAACTTACCAACAGCAATCATAGGAGAAACAACGGGTGCAATATTGTTCACAAGCGACGGATGATATTTTTCAATATAATTTACAACTGCAGGGCACGCAGAACTGATGATTGTCTTTTTATTTTCAGATTCGAATTCTTTAAGATAGCTATCACTTATCAAATCCGCACCGAATGCAGTTTCTACAACAGAATCGAAACCCAGTTTACGCAAAGCAGTCGGCAGCTTTGAGTAATCATTGGGAAAGGATGCTGCAAAAGAAGGTGCTACTATCGCAGCGGTCTTGTTTTTAAATAAGATATCATTTAGGACTTTATCAACATCCGAAGCAATTTGTTTTGCATTTTGCGAACATACTTTTACGCAATGACCGCACGCTATACACCTTTCTTCAAGCACAGCGGCCTGTCCGTTAATTACCTTAATAGCCGTTGCCGGGCATTCTCTAATGCATGAATAGCATCTCTTGCATCGATCCGGTATTGTTGTAACTATTCCTTTGTTCACAATGGCTTTCTTCTGTTAAAATATTTTGTATGAAGAATCTCATGCGCCTTGTAAGAATTCGGCTCCACCAGAAATTCTTTATAAAGAATCTTTACCGACTCATTTTCATGCGATCTCCTCAGGATCATTTTATTATCTATATTATAAAGCGCCTTCATTCTTTTCTGAACTTTTTCGGGTTTTTGATGAATCGGCTGACCGCCTCCGTTAATGCATCCGCCGGGGCAAGCCATCACTTCAATAAAATGGTATTTTGAATTCCCGTTTTTCACATCATCAATAATTCCTTTAACATTTCCTATCCCGTTAACAACCGCAATATTCAAATTCATCCCGTTTATTTTTACAGTTGCTTCCTTTATTCCGTTTGCCCCTCGGACAGACTCGAACTCAAGTTTATCAAGTTCATTCCCGGATATTTTGAAATAAGCAGTTCTTAATGCGGCTTCCATTACGCCTCCGCTAGTTCCGAAAATTGCGGCTGCACCTGTTGATTCTCCCAAAGGATTATCAAAATTGTCTTGCGGTAAATCGTTAAACTCAATTCCTGCCATGTTGAAGAATCGAACCAATTCCCTTGTAGTTAATACCGCATCAACATCGGGAAGAATTCCTTCCTTCAACTCGCCTCTGTTCGATTCATACTTTTTAACGGTGCAAGGCATAATTGAGACGACAAAAATATCTTTCGGATCGATTCCCATTTTCTTTGCATAATATGTTTTTAAAACCGCACCTTCCATTTCATGAGGCGACTTGCACGATGAAATATTCGGTAGAATGTCCGGTGCATTCTGTTCGGCATATTTTATCCATCCGGGACAGCAGCTTGTAAACATGGGAACCGGGTTTCCGTTGCTCAATCGATTTATTAGTTCGGTTGCTTCTTCCATAATTGTCAAATCCGCAGCAAAGTTTGTATCAAATACTTTTTTGAAACCGAGTCTTCTTAATCCTGTAATTATCTGACCTGTAACATCCGTACCGGGAGGCATATTATATTCTTCGCCTAAAGTAGCCCTTATAGCCGGTGCAACCTGTACTATTGTGAATTTATTTTTATCATTTAATGCATTAGAAACTTCCTTAAGTGAACTTTTTTCTCTTAATGCCGCAGTCGGACAAACTAGTACGCATTGCCCGCATAAAATACAATCACTTATGTTCAATCCTTTATTATAAGGAGTTGTAACGATGCTCGAAAAACCGCGCTTGGTAAGATCTATTGCGCCGACTTTCTGAATTTCATGACAAACTCTAACGCATCTGCCGCAAAGAATACATTTTGCCGGATCTCTTTCCATAGACGGACTTGAAACATCAATAGCATGACTTTTTGTTTCACCGACATAACGATGTTCTCTTACGCTGTATTTTTCTGCAAGACTTTGAAGTTCACAATTTTTATTTCGAACACAAACCAGGCATTCCTGAGGATGATTTTCCACCAGAAGTTCCACTATAGTCTTTCTTGCTCTTCTTACTCTATATGAATTTGTTTCAACCTTCATTCCTTCATAAACCGGAAAGGCACAGGAAGGTGTTAATCCTCTTTGCCCTTCTACTTCTACAACACACATTCGGCAGGCGCCGGTCGGAGCTAAATCTTTAAGGTGACAAAGCGTGGGTATGTGAATTCCAACGAACTTCGCTGCTTCAAGAATAGTCATTCCTTCTTCTGCGTTTACCGTAATATTATTTATTTTCAATTGAACCATTAATTTCTCCGCTTTATTCTATTGTATTTAGTTCGCTATGATAGCATCGAATCGGCAGGATTCAACACACATACCGCACCTAATACATTTATCATCAACTATATAATGGGCCTGCGATTTTTCACCGATTATCGCACCGGATGAACATTTCTTTATACATACTCCGCAGCCGGTACAAACATTATTATCTATTGTATATGTCAATAACTCTTTGCATACTCCGGAAGAGCATTTCCTTTCATAAAGATGTTCTTCGTATTCTTTTCTAAAATATCTTAACCCGGAAAGCACAGGGTTAGGTGCCGATTGCCCCAGGCCGCATAAGGAAGTATCTCTAATTACATCCGCCAGCCTTTTAAGATGAATTACTCCCTTAAACCTTTGAAGTTCCTGCAATTTATCTTTTGTGTTCTTATAACTAGTTGGAATACGTTCGATTATCTCAAGCATACGTTTTGTTCCTTCCCTGCAGGGAACGCACTTACCGCAAGATTCACTTTGAATAAAGGTTAGAAAATATTTGGCAACATCAACCATACAGGTGTCTTCATCCATAACAACAAAGCCTCCGGAACCCATCATAGCACCAACTTTTTTAAGCGATTCATAATCCACCTGCGTATCCATTACGGTCTCCGGTAAGCATCCGCCCGACGGCCCGCCGATTTGCACTGCTTTAAATTTTTTATTATCAGGTATTCCGCCGCCAATATTAAAAACAATATCTTCCAGCTTAATTCCCATCGGTACTTCAACAAGCCCAGTATTTTTTATATTGCCGCTTAATGCAAATACTTTAGTCCCCTTGCTGCTAGCGGTACCGACAGAAGAAAACTTATCTGCTCCCATCATAATTATGGATGAAACATTTGCAAGAGTTTCTACATTATTTATAACTGTGGGCTTTCTCCAAAGTCCTTCCGAAACCGGGTAAGGAGGTCTCGGGCGAGGCATTCCTCTTTTACCTTCTATTGAAGCAATTAAGGCAGTTTCCTCACCGCAAACAAAAGCCCCGGCGCCTTTTTTAATTTTTATATCCAAACTAAAATCACTGTTTAGAATGTTATTGCCAAGCAAGCCGTACTTTTGGCACTGTTCTATCGTATTTTGAAGACGCTTAATTGCAAGCGGATACTCTGCACGGCAATAGATATATCCTTCGGATACACCAATTGCATATGCAGCTATTATCATTCCCTCAACTACACGGAACGGATCGCTCTCCAGAACAGACCTGTCCATAAAGGCTCCCGGATCGCCTTCATCGGCGTTACATATCAAATATTTCTGTTCAGCTTTTTCTTTGAACGCAAGCTCCCATTTTTTACCGGTTAAGAAACCGCCTCCGCCTCTTCCCCTTAAACCGCTGGAAATAATTTCTTTAATTACTTCTTCGGGGTTCATTAATCTGAGTATTTTATCTAAAGCTTTAAATCCTTCGTTTGCAATATATGCATCTATTGATTCCGGATTAATTACTCCGCAATTCTTCAATACAATTTTCAATTGATGTCTAAAAAAAGAATTCTCATTTAAGGCAGGCACTTCACTTGACGGTTTACCGTACGTCCCCAAAAGTTTTTCCTTGAAAATACCTTTTTCAATCAGTGTTTTATGTACAAACTTGGGAACAATTTTAGGCGTTATTTCACAATATGAAATTCTATCGCTGCCGGGAAGTTTTACATCCACTATTACTTCTTTGGCACAGTATCCGACACAGCCTTCAGAAATTATTTCCGCTTTTAAATTTTGTTTTGCAAGCTCCGTATTTATTGCCTCTTCAACCTTTGCAGCACCGGCTGCAAGCCCGCATGTTCCCTTTCCTATAAATATAATAGGAAGATCGTGCTCTTTATAAAGAAGTGTATCGTTCAGCAATTTTAATCTGTCTTCACAATCTTTATTATTATGACAAAGCGGGCCCCCCGTACAACATTGGACAAAAAGTTCACAGGGATTTTCAGGGCTGTGCCAGCATTCGCTGCAGCACTTATCCATAAAGGTTTTCATACAGGGTTTACCTCCGGCTGTGCTGTTTCTTTCTGCTTTGAAGTCTTTGAATGCTTTTTAATAATTCCCGGAATATCTTTTACAGACAACCTTCCGTAATATTCATCGTTAACAGTAATAACAGGCGCAATACTGCAAGCGCCTATACAGTTTACAACTTCAAGCGTAAATTTTTTGTCACGTGTAGTTTGTCCGGCCTTTATATTTAATGTCGTTTCCAATGCCATCAATATATTTGCGGAATTCTTAACATGACATGCTGTACCCCGGCAGACCCTAATTATATTTTCGCCGAGCGGTGTTAATCTAAATTGATTATAAAAAGTTGCAACGCCGTAAACACGGCTAACAGGCATATCTACAAAACCGGCAACTTCTTCAAGAGCTAATTCAGGTAAATATCCGTATATATTTTGAATATCCTGCAGTAAAGGTATTAAACTGCTTTTATCATTTTTCTCATATTTATTAAAAATCTGCGAATGCATAGTCTCCTCATTTAATTCGCATAATAAGTATTCATATTGAATGCCATAATTTTTCAATATAAAAATGATTTTAAATGATAATTTGAATGCTGCAGGTTTTGATATTTCAGTTTTTCCTAAGAATGGAAAATTTTATTTTCAAAAAAGATATTCGATTAGCAACAGCTAATAATTCTCATTCGGCAATGACTTTTAAGTTATTTTTTAAAGTATTGCTTATAATATAGATGATTAATTCTAACAATTATCTTTATTCGGAAAATTATTTAGAGGGGATTTTCCCATTCAGCCAGTGCTTCTTCAAAAGGGAATAAAACACGCGGAAATAAACCATTTTTATACGAAATAAAAGTATCATAATTTACAATCGGTATATCCAACGAAATTGCTTCTTTAATTTTTGCCTGCATTGTTTTTCTGGTTAATGTACAGCCGCTGCAATATACTATCAATTTGTACGCGGTAAGATCTGAAGGGAAATTCATTCCGTCATGGAAATCAATGATTAGTTTTTTTTTCGATATTAACTCCAACCATTTTTTAATTTCCTCCCTTCCTATATTGTAATTTCTATTATGATGATTACAAGCTTCGACTATTAATATTTCGTCTTTATCTTTAAGTGTTTCGACTGCTTTTAAACCCTTTATAAATGTCTGCAAGTCCCCTTTATTACGTGCATTTAAAATAGAAAATGTTGTTAGCTTCATATCATCAGACACTTCTGAAAATGAATCTGTTGTAGATTGGTTATCAATAAGCACAAGATCGGGAGAATTTTTTAATGTATAAAGTGTCGATCTCAATTCTTTTTCTTTAGTTATCACAACCGTTGTGTCCTCATCGAGCGCCTCTTTAATAGTTTGAATTTGCGGAATGATCTGTCTTCTCTTTCGGATATTTAAATCATTCGGAACAACCAGCACGACCACATCACCCTGGCTGACTATATCACTTATGAACGGTTGACTATCAGATTGGGGCAGCATTCTCATAACTTTTGTTTTAAGACTGTCAATCCCCACATTTTCAGCACAAGAAATTTCATAATGTGCAGTCTTCAGAAGTTTAATCTCAGAAAGCAAAACCGGGTTAACACCGTACTCAATTTTATTTACAGCTATGATATAAGGGACATTTATTTTATCAAGATAATTAAGGAGTTCCCATTCTTTTCCGGATAAATTTTCTCTTGCATCCAGAACAAGTATAACCAGATCCATGGAAGAAATTGTTTTAATCGTATCGCTTACTCTTTTTTCCCCCAGTTCACCATCAATGTCGATACCGATGGTATCCAATAAGATCAACGGGCCAAATGGTAAAAGCTCCATCACTTGTTTATTTGAAATTAAATTCGAAGCGGTACTATTTTCGGGAATGTTTTTATCCTTCCCGGATAAAACCCTAACCAGTGAAGATTTACCGACACCGCACCTCCCCATTACTGCTATTTGTTTTCTTTCATATCTTTGAACGGACGGCATTATTTATCCCCATTTTCATTTTAAGTTATTTGCATATTTCTTTTAATGCTATATTTTTAATAAAGGGACAAAAAACGTTCCATTTTACAAGGTATAAAATTTTGCTCAATTCATTAAAAATTTTCAACTGTTTGGCAGCAATCAAGATTTTCACAGAATATTCTTCTCTATTTTTAGAAATTATCTTTGTCCAAGTTGAGAAGAAAATAAATTATAATCCCATTATTTAAGGCAAAATAATCATATAAGGACAGAATGCCCCTCTGAGATGAACCCTCAATGATTAAACATAAAGATATTTTGCCGGTTATTTTAAACGGTCAAAGATTATGTTGTTGCAGTAGAATTGATAATGGAATTATAACCTACATCTTTAAATAGTCCAGTAGATTATATATTAATAGCACCGGCCAGATAATAGCTTTGAGGATACCCAGCACTACCATCCAAAATGTCGCAGCATGCTGAATAAAATAAATTGCCGCACCGATAAAAGCCATTCCATAAATTCCGCCGGACATACCGCAGTCTTTTACAGCGGTCTTTTTCTCTCTTTTATAAACGGTTGTATTTTCATTGTCACTCATCTTGTCCTCCTTATTGATTAAATTATTCAATATTTGGCTAGAATTAGTGACATTTATTCTAACTATTGAATTAACAAATCATTTTGCAAATACCAACTATTGCCGGAATATCCATAGAAAAGTGCCCCTTTAAATTTTCAGAATTTTACTTAAATAAATTCTAAAATTTTTTTTGAATTGTCAATAAATAACATATTAAGAGAATTGTATTTGGGAACTACTAAATGAGATTTTTATTTCTTCATTAAAACTATTCCTGTGGAAGGTAAAATTTCAATTGATCCGGAAATGCAGCCAAGCGGTTCAATACCTGCTTTATCTTTATCGACTAAAATTTCCCATTCACCTTCGGGAAGGTTAAAACTTTCGGCTTTTTCCCCGTCTGCATTAAACAAAACAATAAAATGCTCGTCTTTATAATTAAGATGATATCCCAATGCAAACGGATTATCATTTGTATTGTAAAAAACCACATCATTATATTTTGCTCTTCTAAAAGCGGAATACTTTTCCCTTAAAGCAATCAAACCTTTATAATAGTCAAGAAGATCGGAATTAATTTCAGCATGTTTATAATTTATATAATTTGTAGAATTGTCTTTATCATAGCTGTTATTATCAATTCTACCTCTATTTGTATCAGGAACATCTTCATTATAAGGAATGACTTTTGTACGAGCAAACTCTGCACCTTCCTGAATCATTGCAATACCTTGTGAAGTAAAAAGAAACAGCGCTGCAAGCTTATTTAATTTCAGCTCAAGCGGATTAAGCTTAACAAATGCATCAACATCTTTTATTACATCATCCGGTTTAACCGAACCTGTTCCGATTCTAATAAAATCTCCGAGAGTATATCCGTCATGGGATGCCAGATAATTTACCGAATGCTCTTTCTTTTGAAATAATCCCAGCGTATCCCGAACCAAAGTCCCGTTAACATAACTTCTAATTCTGGCAAGATCATTATTTCCGTACCATTTGCCAAAAATCCAGCCAAGCCCGTTAATAGGATTTTCTCCTTTAATACCGTTTCTAATTTGATCATTCCAGCTTCCCCAACCACGTAAAGAAAAACCCGCCGGATCATATCCGCCTCCCCATGGTTCACAAACTAGAATAACGTTCGGATTTATTTTTTTTGCTTCGCGGGTAATTTCTTCAACGGTTTCCCAATCTATTAATTTTCCAAGATCAAACCTAAATCCATCAACATGATATTCTTTCATCCAATAGAGAATACTTTCAATTATCATTCTTCTAGCCATCGGTCTTTCGGTTTTAAAATCATTACCGCAGCCGCTCTGTGCAATAAAATTCCCTCTCTTGTCCAAACGAAAATAGTAATCCTTATCGATTTGTTTTAGATTACCGAGTTCATATTCGGATATATGATTATAAACCACATCCATAATGACCGCAATTCCATCTTTATGGAATGCTTTTACCATATCCTTAAAATCGGTAATAGCTTTTGTTGTTGTTCCGCTCCATGTATCCCAATTTAACGTTCCTTCGCTGTAATAAGTTTCAGGCGCAAAAAAAGCGGCGGTCATATATCCCCAATGATTGCGCTCATAAGGATTCCAGTTGTTATAACTTCCGTTTAAGGAATCTTCATAAGGGATTTCTATATTGGCAAATTCCTGCGAGGGCATTAATTCTACAGTATTAACACCTAATTTTTTAATATAATCTATTCCTCCAAGTTTGCCGTGTTCTATTAAACCTTCATAAGTTCCGGGTTTATCTGATCCTGAAGAAGGGT
>JBJKQE010000203.1:0-8408 GCA_046705645.1 Ignavibacteriaceae bacterium
AAGCAGCAGTTCCGTAGGTTGTTTCATATCTTTGTTCTGATGCACTATCTCTTAATTTTGCCAGTCCAAAATCCATAACCTTTATCTGATTTTTTGAATTGATCATAATGTTATCGGACTTAATATCAAGGTGTGCAATTCCTTTACCATGTGCTTCTTTCAATGCTTCGGCAATTTGTACTGCATATGAAAGAGCATCGGAAATTTTTTGCGGACCTTCTTCATTCTTTTTTCGAAGAGTTATCCCGGAAACAAATTCCATAACTATAAACTGGTCAGGCCGTTCGGTATCATGATTATGGTATTGTTCAATTGAATGTATGATACAGACATTCGGATGATTTAGAGCAGATGCAGATTTCGCTTCATTTAAAAGGCGCTGAAGTGATTCTTTTTCGGGAGTTTTATTATGAGGTAAAAATTTTAAAGCGACGAGTCTGTCTAGTTTTTCATCGTGTGCTTTATACACAACCCCCATGCCGCCATGACCGATTTGTTCAAGAATTTCGTAATGTAAAATTTTATTCCCCACAATATCTATCATTATTTACCTCTTAAAAAGATTCTGTAAACACGTATAATAAGAATCGTTTCATTACAATGATGCACAGATATTCACAATTCAAAAAGGTTAAGGATAAAATATCAGCTTTTTTTATTATTAATTTTTATAGGTTTTGAATATGTAAATCATCTCCGCTTGATGATTTAAATAGAATTAAGCATATAGATTAAAATCTCTGATTTAATTTATAACTTTAGGTCTAAACTACTAATAATCCCTTTATTATGTCAACATATTCTTCTCATTTTAATAAAGGCCTATGTACTGCATCATACATTAAAAACAAGTAATTAGAGAACCTTAATGATTCATCAAAGGGAAAAGAGCGTCCCTTTTTTCTCTCATATTATTTGCGGGACCTACGGCAGATTCGAATACATCATTCTCCAAATACTGCATTGCTTCTGTAATAAATTCATCAACATGAATACCGCCGTGAGTTGATAGTTTATCCTTTCTTCTATCGGCACCTAGTTCAGTATCAACAGAAGGGGGAGCTATTTCAAATACTTTAATATTTGTATCTTTTAATTGATGGCGAAGGGATAAAGTTAACGAATGTATAGCAGCTTTTGTTGCACAATAAACCGGCATTACAGCAATTGGTGTAAAAGCAAGTCCCGATGAAATATTAATTACAGCTGCTTCGTTTTTTTGTCTTAAATGTTCAGCAAAAAGTGAACTTAAATGAATAGGAGCTATAAGATTAATTTCTACTTCTTGATATATTCTTCCTAAGTCTACTTCTTTAGTCAGGTCTGCAAGAAGCTGTATGCCTGCATTATTTATTAAAATATTTGTTTCGGGAAAGTTCTTAAATACCCAGGAAGCTAAAGATATTCTTTCCTCTTTTAATTGAATATCGCAAACTCTTGTTTCAATTTCCTTGTAAGCTTCTTTTATTTTATAAAGTCTTTCTTCTCTTCTTCCGCAGATTATAACTTTGTTATGAAGCTCCAAAAATCTTTTTGCAAATGCTAAACCGATTCCCGAAGTGCCGCCTGTTATAAGAATTGTGTTGCCGCTGGTTTTCATGATTATTCCAATATTGTTGATGATTAGAGTTTTAACAAAAATCTTTTTCCCAAAAATTAAATTACTTAAAATTTTTTAGAACTGTTCATAATAAATCACAACAGATTATATTCAATATCTGCAAATAATGAATGACTAAAAATGGTTATAAATGAAATAATGTAATTCCTTTATTACAAACTGATCAAAATATTTGTTAAAGATTCATCGTGTTTTAAGTAGTTATATTCACCAGAAGATTTCCCTTATTTATTTTCCTACCATGTTTCCTTGAATATCGAAGTGTATATACGACAGTAATTATAATAGTTATCAATCTAAATAAATTAGTAATATTACTTCCGACGGCACCGGGAACGTTTGTCTGATATACAGTCCACGACATATTCATTAAAACATGAAGCCAGATAGGAATCCATAAATTATTTTCAAATTCTGTATAAAGCCAGCAAAACCAGGCACTACCCACAAAAGTGACTAAAAATGTTCCTGCAGCACCGGATAAATTATGCGCCTGATAAAGATGCCCTATCCCGAAAAGTACAGCTGCAATAAAAGAAGCAGGAATAAATCCCCATTGTTCTTTTTTAAATAACATCCCGAATAAATAGCCGCGGAAAAGCACTTCTTCCATAAAAGGCGCAATAAAAACAGAAAACAAAATATAAAAAAACGTATTATTAGAGAACTTGAATAATATAGCCGAACTTACCGTCATTGGCAGAGTAGCAATTAAACCGAATAGAAGCCCTTTTGCGAATCCTTTATTTAAACCAAGCTCAGGAATCATTCCTTTTATATTTAGCTTGTATAAGAAATAAATTGATACAATAATAATAATTGCAATAAATAAATAGTTAGAAATTATGATTGGGTAATTACTCGCTTTAAAACCAATAATTTCTCTTCCCATTTTTAGAGGTCTATACATACATAAGAAGGTACTTATAATAATCCAAATTGATACCGGTCTTCTTTTTGTCATAACAAACTCCTTTTTGTATTTTTCCTTTTTATATCCCGACCATAAATCCCAGCACCAGCATTCTTTGACCGAAATAACTTTTTATAATCATTCTTTGGTCATAATCAGGCGAATATGTATAACCGAAAATATTATTGAAATTGAAAATATTCAGACCTTCTAAATAAGCAACTAAAGAAATAGAGGGATTTAATTGTCCGAAATATGTTATTCTTAAATCGACTCTTTTATAATCCGGAAATCTCCCCGAGTTTGTTGATGCATAAACAGGCTTATATATTTTTAATTGATTATCATATCCAGCAGAAACAATAGGTGTAAAAGGACGACCTGTTGCATACTTAATATTTAATCCAAGTTGAAAGTTTTCATTTAAATTATATTTTGCAATAATCGAAAGATTGTTGGTGATGTCGAAAGAACTATTATTCAACGTTTCAAAATTCATCCAGAAACGTTTTGTATTTATATAACCGTATGAGATCCATCCTATAATTCCGAACGGGAATTCTCCTTTATAAATAAAATCTACTCCTTCGGCAAAACCATATCCGTTGTTGTTATAATTGACAAAAGTATCGGATAATGGCAGACTGAGATATTTTTTATAATAAGCTTCCGCTCTAAAATAGTTAGATTCATTGATAGAGTGATCAAATGAAAGGATATAATGAACAGCCTCCATTGGTTTCAAGTCCGGATTTCCATCTTCCGGCCGGAATAATTTTAAATCCGGTAGTTCATGATATATACCCCAGCTAAATCTTATAGTTGAGTTATTATTTAATTTATAAGCCGAACTTAAACGCAGATCAGTCCAGCCGAGTTGAAGTTCTGGGATCCGGTCATATCGGACACCTAATGAGAGTAATACATCTCTAATTCCAAGAGGTTTTGAGAATTGTATTTCCGAATATGCACTTATTCTCTTTCCATGAATACTTGCATTTATTTTAGTCGATGGAGCATCAGGCTGATAGTCATAGTCATACAAAGGTATTATACCGTCATAGGCGGTAATCCTATCCTCTAAATCTATTCCGGATTGAACTAACGAATTTGGATTAATTTCAAATTGCAATTCATTCCTGAATGAATAAATTTTATCATTAGTTATTAAATCCAGAACACCTAACTTCCATTTATCAAAATATGAATTATACGAAAGACTGTTTCTCATTAACAGTTTATCCGAAAAGATATAAGAGTTTTGTAAATTGAAGAAATAATTTTTAGAATTCCCGTTAAATACCCCGTTGAATTCCGCTCTTTCCACTTTAACTCCCTCTTGATCATCGGCAAGAATAGTAAACAATTTTAATCTTCCTTTCCCAGAATATGTATAATTAATTCCGCTGGATAAATTTTGCGAGGTTGGAGCATTAGTCAACCTGCTCATTCCTCCATTTAGCCAGAATATAGGTTTAGTGAATTCCTGCCAGGCATCGAAATATAGACCGAGTTTATTTTGAATAATGGGCATCTCTGCCGACAAGGAAGCATTGGCGAGTGAAAGTCCGAAATTTAGATGTTTCTCTTTCGGCATATCTCTGGTTTCTATGGAGAGTACACCAGACAATGCATTGCCATATTCTGCGGAGAAACCGCCGCTTGAAAAAAATAGATTTTTGACAACACTTGTATTTACATTTGAGAATAAACCTCCGTATTGAGATTCGAATGAAAAAGGATGATAAACGGGTGTTTGATCAACTAAAGTTATTGTTTCATCGGAGGCACCTCCTCTTACAAACAATTCCGCACTTTCGGAAACCTGTGTCAGTCCCGGTAAAGTTTTAAGCGATTGGTAAATATCGGCAGCGCCGCCGGGAGTGGTATAAATATCCGCTCTATTTACAACTACACCCTTTCCTTTTACGGAACTATAGGAACTTGCCGAAACTACCGTTTCCTTTATCATTACGGCAGTTTCATTCAACTTAATATTTAATTTAAGATGCTCCGCTTTTTTCAAGTTAAATTCTTTTGAATAATTTTTATATCCAACCATACTCACAATAAGATTTATCTTATCTTTTCCAATTACATAGAATTTAAATGTGCCGTCATCATTTGTCATTGTACCATCAGGTGTATTTTTTATAAAAACATTTGCAAAAGTCAGCGGTTTTCCATCCTGATCGGATACCTTACCTTCTATTAAAACTTTCTGCTGGCCAAAAACACCTACTGTCAAAAATATTATAAATAGAAAAATAAGATTACTAATTCCATAACGAGTCATGATAACACCATTTAATAAAACTAAATTATTTTTCCCCGTCATTTTCTTTTTCAAGATTAGGCAACAGGTTAAATTTTATCCATGTAAAATCAGGTTCTAAAGAGAGAGCTTTTTTATAAACAAATTTAGCCGCATCAGGCCTATTTAATTTTTCATATGATTTACCAAGCCATGCGAGTGCTTCGAGTTTGCCCCAGTTTTTATTGACAATTATTGAGTCGGCACTATTTTCAAACAATTCCTCTGCTTTGCTGAAGTTTTTGACGGCATCAGTATAACTGCCGCCGAACATTTCCGGAGTATTGTACTTCATCATACCTCGAATCATGTAAGCTTCGGGATTACGTGGATTTAAACTTTCTGCTTCATCCAGTAAACCGTTAATTTTTGGTGATAGTGTAACTGCCGACATTGGACTAGTGGCAATCTTCATCATATAAATCGCAGCAAGGAGTGTTTTTCCTTCGGATGAGTAACCCGGTTCCACAGTTAACTTTTTTGCATTATTAATAGCAGTATGGTACAAACTATCCGGTAACTCCCCGCTACCTTTCATCATGCTCATTTCAAGTAATTTATATTCCGAAAATGTCAAACCGTATAAAGCAATTGAGTTCATACTGTCGGAATTTAGAATACTTTTAAACTCGTCACTTGCACTAATAATGATATTCACATTATAAGTTATAAGTCCTTTATAAATCAGATTATTCCCTTTTTTTAATAACGAAATATTGCTGCTGTTGTTCTGCGCCTTTAGAGCTACTGGCATCATTACTGCAAAAGAAATTAAAAACAGAAATCCTTTTACAGTTACATTTTTCATATTTAAGTCTCCTATTTTAATAAAGTACTTTGTTTTTTAAAGTATATTTGCAAAAAAATTTATTTCTTAATTAATTTTTCAAGCTGTTCCACATATTTTTCAAATGCGGATTTCCCTTTCTTAGTTAAACAGTATAAACTATGAGGCTTTCTATCAAGGAATTCTTTTTTTACTGAAATATAGCCGGACTCTTCGAGTTTCTTTAAATGTATGCTGAGATTTCCATCCGTAGCATTTACTTTTTCTTTAAGGAAATTAAAATCGGCATCTTCAGCAGAAATTAAAACAGCCATAATTGCAAGTCTTATTCTTGAATGAATAATTTCATCTAATTGCTGATAATCGAAATCACTCACTTTGATAATCCAATTTCTTTTTTAAATTTATTATACAAGATTATACCCGGGATTACCTGAAACACCAACATCATAAAAGCCATAATCAAAATTGATTGGACCCCGGGAAATAAAAACATTACTATTGAACCTGTCCACCAGCCAATTGATAAATATTTTACCCAATTTAGATTGTAGATATAGCCGCTAATCATAAAACCAATTCCGAGAATGGATGATATAATAGGGCTTACAAACATACCGTTTATTGCCCCGGAAAAAACACCGACAAAACCTATTATCGTCATTGATATTCCGCATGTAAGCCAGATTGTTCTAAGTAGCTTAGTGGCAAAATTATGAGACTTCGGTTTTTTATCATTAGAGAAAAAGAATGAAATAATACTATAAATCCAGCCGAAGCCGATTAAAATTATCCAGGCCCAAATAAAGCTTATTTCAATTTCAAGTACATACATTAAATAATTTGTCAACAGCCCAATAGTTACAATAATACCCCAAAAAATATAACCTTTACCATCATCGATAACAGTTCTCTTGCTATCATCAATTATTTTCTTGATGAATTTAATTTCATCTAAAGCGGTATTTTCATCCATTTGCTTACCTTTGTAAAGTACTTTAATTTATAAAGTGAATTTATATAAATTTTATTTTATTGTCAAATTATTTTTAAAATTATTATTTATTAAGATAAATTATTTAGCGTTATTGCGGGAAACAAAAGCCTTATCTTTTTTACCTAAGACATTATATAATTTAGTTAGTTTCAGCGCGGTTTGTTTGGTATGGTAATCTTTTAGCCCGAATATTTTTTTATATGCGTAGTATCCTTTTAGAAATAAATTTTCAGCTTCTGCATAATTTTTCTTTTTAAGATATATTTCTCCCAAAATAATTTTAGCCTTTATTGTAATCCAATTATTTTCAGTAAAACTGTTTTTTAGTATGGCAAAATTTTTATTCGTTATTTCTTCCGCTTTATTAAGTGAATCCAATTTTATTAAAATGTTGCTGTAATCCAGCGCCGTGCTTATAGTACTTCCAACATTTTCACCCATAATTTGTTTTTGAATATTTAAGGATAAAAAGTATAGAGAATCAGCCTTTTTATAATTTTTTCCCTCCGCAGCGATTTTTGCAAACATGTTCAAACACCAGGCAATAATAGGACTTTTCTTCGTATTCATTGCTTTTTCAACTAAGTTTAACGCTTCATTTGCCAATACATTTACCGAATCAAAATCTTTATTTTTGGCTTTTATTAAAGATAATGTCACAAGATCCCTGGCATAAGTTAAATTAACTTTCCCGATTGATTTTTCAATAATTTTCATCGATTGTCTGGATTGACGTTCCGCTAATTTATATTTACCAATTTTATAGTTCACAAATCCCAGCATATTCAAACAAATGCCTACCGACTTATGATTAGGACCATTTAATTTTTTATGCATTGTCAGAGATTTTTCAAAATATGCTTTTGAAGAATCATACTTTTGTTCATCACTGTATACCAACCCGACATTATAAATTGCATATGCAACATCCGGATGATTTTTGCCAAGTAACTTTTCTCTAATTTCTAGCGCTCTCCGGAATAATTTATTAGCTTCATTATAATGACCTTCTGCTAGATAAAAACTTGCAAGCCCTTGCGTACTGTAAGCAACATCAGGGTTTAATGGACCATGAAGTTTAGTATCCATAGCTAGTGCAGATTTAAACATTTCCTCAGCTTTTGAGTAATCGCCTTTATCTCGCAAAAGCTCTCCATAATTATACATTGTCGTGGAAAGCTCGGGATGAGGCTTATTACCGTATACAATTTTTTCCCATTTTAATGTAATATTAAACAGACTGTCGGATTCTTTAAATTTTCCTTCTTCATGATAATTGAGAGCAAGATTATTCATCTGGGTTAACATAAATTCGTTTTTAATACCGTATTTCTTTGTTAAAATATTTATTAAGAAGATATAAGAAGAATCCGATTTTAAATAATTTCCTGTTGCATAATAAGACCACGCCAGATTTGATAAAGTAGAAATATAAGTAGAATCATCTTTTTGGGATAACCTTTCATGAATGGAAACAGCTCTTTTTAACAGAGCCGCTGCTTTCGAGTATTCACCTTTAAAAAGATATACATTACTTAAACTATTTAAACTGTTTTCTATATCAGTTCCGGTTTTGTCATATTTTTCTCTTATCTCAAGTCCTTTTTTTATTAAGGAATCCGCTTTATTGTACATTCCCATATTTAAATAAACCTGTCCGATAAGATCAAGAAGTTCTGCTTTAACTTCAGGCTGGTTTGATAAACTGCGATTGATTTTTTCAGCTCCTTTGTCCAATAATTCCCTTGCGGTTATTGTATCTCCCCTTGCATTATA
>JBJKQE010000204.1:0-3718 GCA_046705645.1 Ignavibacteriaceae bacterium
CGGATTTACCTGGCTCACTATCACCATGGCTTTGCTGTCTCTTTGAACCACTTTGCCGATAAGATCTGCGTGAAGAAGGTCATTAGTGAATTCTTTCGGAACCTCTGTTGTTTGAGGCTCAACAATAGTTTTATTGCAACCGGAAATAATCAGAACTACAAATGCAAGAATTATAAGATATGTCTTCATTTATTCTCCCTCCCTTTTACTTTGAAGATCTTATTAAATGTATTTTAATTTTATTAGAAAGTCATTACAAAAAATTTACGCCTTTTGACTGAACTCACTTTAGAGGATTTACAGTTGCAGAATATTTTATTTTCATCAATTGATTAATCAACTTTAAAATCAAAATAAATGCCAGATTATAAGTATCAATTTATTATTCTTTCTTTATTAATATCCTGGACGGGAAAAAATTTTTATCAGGTTTTTGATAAGCTATCTGATAATTGTAATGTTAAAACGGGATAAACAAGTTTTAATAAAGGCAGGAAATTTTAATTCTCCACCAAATCCTTAGTTAAGCTGAACAGAATTTGAACCTAAGTCAAATAAAATTAAATACGAATTTTTTTGCTGCATTTACTTTAACTGATATTAAAGATCTTAGATAGTTTTAAATTACTCAGCACATCCTTTACCAGCTTATTAGCTCCCTCAATATTAAATCCGACATTCTTTTTACTGCAGGCAGTATAAGCATGCATAAGAAGTTCAACACCGCTGCTTGATATGTAGCTTACTTTAGATAAATCAATTGAAATGCTTTTACTCCCTTGGTCAATAGAATTATTGACAAGGTTTTGAAATGTTTCACCTTCTACACCGATAAATTTATTTTTATCTATTGTTATTATCGACTTATCCTCAATATGTTTGGCATTAATTTCCATATATCCCTCCCTTAAAATATTCTCCTTTACTAAAATAGTCTTTATTTAATATTTTACAATAACAAAAAAAGGAGGGGAGAATATTCAAATTAATCTAAAACCGCTAAAATCTCATTAATTATCACCGCTGTTCATCATACCCTTCATTGATCGCGTAGTAAATCCTTCTGCTTTTCCCGGAGGAGTAAATTTCCCGGCCGGCGGATTCTCTTTGGATATTTTTGTAATCTGCTGAATTTCAATATGCGATCCATTAATACTGCTGTTGTATGTTTCTACCACAATAGGAATTTTGCCCGGTAATAGTTCCCATTCGTCTTTTTCTTCCTGTCCGCTGCTCGGGAATAACGACTTCATTTTTTGCGTTGCGCTTCCTATATTTTTAGATACCCCTTTATTGTCGTCTGCCGCCCAAATCATCATTACATTATCACTTTGTTCAACAAGGTACTGTTTGCAGTTAAACCCGTTTTTGTTCATTTCCTTGCCGGTATATTTAACCTCCGGACCGGGCTGCAGCTTTTCCTTTGCGTCTTCTTCTTTCATCTGCTTCTGCATTTCTTCCAAATCTTTAGATGACAATTCCATTACGGTTTTTCTCGGCCACATAACAAGATAAACCATCCCTTTATCTGCATTTACTATCGTTGATGATTTTTCTCCTTTGGAAGAATAACTGTCTACGGCAAAATTATTTCCTCTAATATAAATTGTAGAATTGCTTTCTTTTTTTTCATTGCCTCCGCCTTTTTTATCTCCCGTTAGTTTATTATCCGAAAGATTCAAAAAGTACAAAGCTTCTTCTGTACTGTTTTTAAACCCTTTATCCTTGGGCCACATATTATCTGTAATAGGAATGCTGTACTCGGTTTGTTGAATTACATACTGCGCATGTCCAGGCGGTAAAAATAGAAATAGGAGAAATACAAACAAAAGGAATTTAAAATATTTCATTTTTCTCTCCTGAAAATGAATAAAAATATTTTATAAATTAAAATGAAAAGTAATCACTGTTTGTACCCGTAATCAATTTGCTATCCTTGTCCTCTGCAGAATTGATTACCACAATAATATTATTTGCAGAGTATTTATTTAAACAGTTTTTAAAATTAATTAATTAATTGGTTATATAAATTCAACTTTGTAAAAAATCCTACTTAAAAAGCTGCTGTTAAAAACAGTTTTGCTGTGCATTTAAAGATATAAAGAAAAATAAAATGAAAAATAGGGTCGAAAGTTTGTTTTGAAAAAGCTTCAAATTTCCTTAATTTTGCCACGCACCCATAGCTCAGTTGGTAGAGCATCTGACTCTTAATCAGCAGGTCGCCGGTTCGAGCCCGGCTGGGTGCACAAAAGGTGTGTAAATTAATTGTTTCAATCCCCATTTTTAATTTTTCTAATCTTATACATGGCATCAATGGTGCCCTGTGGCGCCATTTCAGTTTGTATACTCAGTGCCGTTAAATTAGATTTATTAGAAATTTTCTATGTCAATCTGTCGACAAGCTAAATTAGAAAAATATTTATTGTTCGTTCTTAGCCCATTTCTAAATAAACTGTTCTAAGCCTTATCTTGTACTAATCTTATCCTAATAAAAATTGGAATGCCATTTTGGCGGAGAGATAATTTGTTTTAGCGAAGCGGGTTAAATTCTTAGCCAAAGATTTTCAGTCTTGGCTGTCTCTTCTGGAAACTTTCGGTTCCTTTCTTTCAACCCTGCCCGGCTTTGACGGAAGAAAGGAACCTAATAATTTTTCTTTTTCACTTTTGAGGCGTTTACCCCGCATCTTCTGCGGGGTAAAGAAAATAGAAGTATTTGTCTTTTGTTCGCCTCCTAAGTTTTAAGCTGAAAATAGAAATAATTTGTTCACTACACTATCTTTTATTTTCTTCTTAAAATCCCTTATCTTTAATTTTTGTTGATTTATGCAATATTTTCCTTTTAATTTCTAAAATCTAGAATGCCTTATAATAGTAATACTATTGAAAACCCATTTTTTGCCATCGTCCCATTTTTTTTCTTAAATAATTTCAACTAAATCTTTTTATATTCTCCGAAAACAAAACTAACAGGTTTCAAATGTGCGGACGTTTCGAAACTAAACCATTCGGTAACTCTAATCAAGTTCATAATACCAATTATCTTTTAATTGTTCATTTCCGTTCTCTACCGTTCGAATCCGGTCGGTTAAAATTAAAATAATTATAAATTCAGTTAATTTTTAGCGCTTTTGAATGGCACTATTGTTGATTTTTTAATATTTAGATTCTTTAAGATATTCTTTTAATTAAACATAATTAAATTCATGTTTATTACTCTTTATTTTAAACATCAAATTTGAATTCCCAAAATAAATTAACAGTTTGCTAAAATAATTGTTTGAAATCTGCTTAATAATAATTCTAAAATTAGGTTGCTGAATTAATTGTATTGAAAATATAAACTCAAGGCTGGGAAGTTATCTACGAAAAATAAAGTATTGGAAAACACCGGATATGTTGGCTCGCTGGATATGTATGGGCCTGATTGAGATAGAACCGAGATTGAGGAAAATAAATAATTATAAAAAGCTTTATTTATTGAGAGAAGCTTTAAAATATGAACTTAACCTTGAACAAAAAAAGGTAGCATAAAGTAATGGGAGTCTCTTATTTTTCAACTAAGTTTGACTTTATGCCACGCTGAAAGAAGTAATGCTAAAAAATTATTTTAAAATAGCTTTTAGAAATTTCTTTAAGAACAAAGGATATTCTATAATAAATATTTTGGGCTTATCCATTGGTTTGGCTTGCACTATTTTGATACTTTTATGGGTTCAAT
>JBJKQE010000205.1:0-2516 GCA_046705645.1 Ignavibacteriaceae bacterium
ATTAGATTATCAACAACTACCGTCCAGTTATTTCCGCCATCAATTGTTTCAAGAATGACGCCTTCATATATATAGTCTCCCCAATAACTTATGTATGTGGAATTATTTCCAACAGCCCAGCCGTGCAGGTTATCCGTAAACCAGAGATCTTTTATAAAATAATTTAAACTGTCATTTGACTGCCATGTTTTTCCTTCATTTGTCGTTTTTAATAAAACCGGAAGAAATTCATCATCAGTCTGGTAACCGCCTGCTATCCAACCATAATTATCATTTAAGAAAAATACTTTATTGAGTGGAAGAGATGTGATGGAAGGTTGTTCTTCCCAGCCGGTTTGTGGGTTATATTTTAATAATAGACCACCATTTCCAACTGCCCAGCAAGTAGTTCCAATTTTGAAAATGGCACGTAATTCAAAAGGATAAGCTTTTGCCCAATTTAAATCCCAGCTGATTCCGCCATTTGCAGTCTTTAATATTGCCGATCCTGATTCATAACCTACAATAAAACCATTTTTTTCATCCACAAAACAAAAATCATTTGCTAAAAAAAAATGCCCCGTAGAATCTACATTATATTGATATAGTAAGTCCCAATTATCTCCGCAGTCAGTTGTTTTATATAGGCCTTGCATTTGAGATAAAGAAAATCCTTCTGTTTCATTTATCATAGCACATGAATTTAAAAAATCATGTTCAATACTATAAGTTATATTCCAGGTCTGTCCTCCATCAATTGAAGAAAACGAATTTCCCACTAAATCCATTCCGGTGTAAAAGCCGCCTGCTAGTATTCCTTTATCTTTATTAACAAAGCATACATCGTTTATGACCGGATAGGCAAATTTTTTAATCTTCCATTTATCATTACCGGAGCTTTTAAAAACAATACCTGATAAATTTTCATAGCCGATTTCAAAGCTAGAGGGAAAATTACCCAAGATAAACCCAATACCAGATTTTTTAAAATGAATTATGTTTCTTAGTGAAAAAGATTTTAGATCCAATGACTGTAAATTTTGCCAGGTAAAGCCGCCATCTGAAGTTTTCATAATATTGTTTTCAGTTATGCTGTCGCCTATAATTGCATAAGCAATATTGTTATCTAGAAATTGATAAGTAGTAATAGGATAAGGGCTTTGTTTTATTATATCCCATGTTTGGCCCATATCTTTAGATTTGCATAGAAAATAATCGTTGCCTAAGTTAGCTGTAAAATGACCAGTAGTGTCATTCAAAAATTGCAAACAAGTTACATTATTAAATTCATCTATTATATTTTCATTCCATGAAACACCGCCATTAGTCGTTCTTAAAATTATTCCTTTATATTTTAATATACCTTTATCGTCATATGCTAATCTTCCAACCACACCACCACTATCGGGATTTATAAATCGTATTGAATTAAATTCTGCATATCCTTGATAAGGCGAAACATTATTCCAATTTATTCCTCCATTTGTAGTCTTATAAATTTTTCCATAAGATGCTGCATAAACGTTATTTTTATCTATAGCAGAAATTAAATTTGGGTTGTCACCTTGTGTTTGTTTTTGGCTTGACCAATTAAAACCTCCGTCACTAGTTTTAAGAATTATTCCTAAAGCATTTGATGAAGTATACATCTCCCCGACAGCCCAACCAATAGAATCATTTATAAAATCAATTTGGGTTATGTTACAGTTTTCTTTAAGTGTAATTAAATTCCAACTATCTCCTCCATCTGTAGTCTTAAATATTGTGCCTTCGCTGCCGGCAATCCATCCAATATTTTCATTTATAAAGTCTATTGTGTTTATATTGCCTTTAAATCCCTCGTTTAATATTTCCCATTGTGCATTTAACTTGCTAAGCATTAAAAATAAAAATGAGATTGTTAAGATTAATTTTTTCATTTCGCCACCTTCTTTTTAATAAGATCATTCATGCCTGCCGCTGGTAGGTTTTTTGTTAATTATTACTTTAATAAAATCATCTTTTTGGTTTGTATAAATTCTCCCGCTTTTAGTTTGTAGAAGTAAACACCAGTTGGAAGATTATTTGCGTTGAACTCAACTTCATACTCACCGGGCAACTTGCTTTCATTGACGAGGGTTGCTATTTCTCTCCCCAAAATGTCATAAACTTTTAGTGTAACCGACCCTCTGCTTGTTCCTCCCAAGAGGGGACCGCGACTGTTTGGAATTGAATATTTTATTCTTGTTGTCGGATTAAACGGATTAGGATAATTTTGATTTAAAGTAAAATTATTTGGTTCAATATTTTTAATCCTTTTTACATCAGTTAACTTGTTATTTCCCTCAATTGCAGTATAAAATTGACCGGCTGTTACATTAGTATATATATCGACAGTTCCCGACGGCCACCGGATAATCAGTGAATCAATTATTGTTGCGTCGCCTAATCCGAAATGAACACGGGGACTGTTATTGGTGTGGCATCCGGTAGTTTGTACTATCTCACGCATCTGCCATACATTTTTCCCATTAATATTTGCTTTAGCTTTAACCCTA
>JBJKQE010000206.1:0-30521 GCA_046705645.1 Ignavibacteriaceae bacterium
TCCCACTGTGGAAAGGAACCAAGGATGGAATCCTTTTGATCTTTAAAATTAAGAAGAATATTGAATAATTTTTTTAACTTTTTTTAAGAAATTATAAAATATTTTTCTAAGTCAAAGTTGTTGAATCCTATAATCATCAATATAGATAATAATTTATTAAATGCTTAACATTTTATTAGTAACCCAGGATGATCCATTTTATATACCTATATTTTTTAAAACGTTATTCAAGATCGATTTATCTTCAAAATTCAATCTTATAGGAATAGTAATTCAACCGCCATTAGGTAAAAAATCCATTAAAAAATTGATTAGTCAGATGCTCAATTTTTATGGATTTTTTAATTTTTTAATATTAGGGATAAAATTTGTTGTATTTAAATTATTTAATTTAATAACTGTTAAATTATTTAATGGTAAATTTCCTGGATCCTTTTCTGTTGAGCACATTATAAGGAAAAAAAACATAAGAATTTTCAGTATTAAAAATATTAATTCAAAAGAATCGCTGGAATATCTTAAATCTTTTAATATTGATATTGTATTTTCTATTGCAGCCAGTCAGATTTTTAAAAAGGGGATTCTTGAATTGCCGAGACTCGGCTGTTTTAACATTCATACGGCAAAACTTCCCAAGAACAGAGGAATGATGCCTAACTTTTGGTCGTTATATAATTATGATATTGACCCAGTAAGTGCTGTAACTATACATAAAATGAATGAAAATCTGGATGACGGTGAAATTTTGCTGCAGGAAGAATTTCACTTAAATAGAAGTGAATCTTTGGATTCGTTAATAATAAGAACGAAAAAATTAAGTGCTGAAGTATTTCTGAAAGCAATTGAATTACTTAGTAAAGGTGAACCAAAGTTATTAAAAAATGATTCTTCAAATGCAACTTACAATACCTTCCCAAATAAAAAAGACGTTTTAAGATTTAAAGAAAAAGGGCTTAAACTTAGATGAAAGCACTTTTAAGCATAGATGTCGAAGATTGGTTTCAGGTAGAAAACTTAAAACAAGCCATAAGCAAAGATTCTTGGGAACATAATTTATCGAGAGTTGAAAGGAATATTGAGTTAATTTTAAATTTACTTAAGGAAAGAAATACAAAAGCTACATTTTTTGTCCTAGGCTGGATTGCAGAAAGGCATCCGGAGCTAATTAAGAAAATTTTTAATGAAGGCCATGAAATTGGCTGTCACGGCTATAATCATGATTTATTATCAAATCTTACTCATGAGAATTTTCATCAGGATTTATTAAAGGCAAAAAATGTTCTTGAAGATATTACAGGCGAAAATATAATTGGATATAGAGCTCCTAGTTTTTCAATTACTGATTGGGCAATAGATATTATTTGTAATTTAGGTTTTAAATATGATTCTAGCTATTTCCCGATTTCCGCACATAAAAGATACGGCAAACTAAAGAACATAAAACCACAGAAAAGTTCATTGTTTGAAATAAAAAATAACTTTTACCAAGTGATGTTGTCTTATGTCGAATTTGGTAAAATAAAACTACCCTGGGCGGGCGGACTTTATTTTAGGGCTATTCCTTACAGTATATTTAAAAGTGGGATTAAAAATATTCTTTCAAACAAAGATTATTATCTGTTTTATATCCATCCTTGGGAATTTGATCCGGAACAGCCTAGAATTAAAAACATAAAATTAAATTATCGACTTAGACATTATACGAATCTTAACAAAACTGAAGATAAATTTAAAAAACTGATTAGGGATTTCAGTTTTTGCCCAATCAAAGATATTATTCCCGAAACAAGTGAGAACATTAAAAAATAATTTTTACAAGGAATACAAAACATTAAATGGAGATAATTGTTAGTATTGTCATGCCTACTTTTAACAGAGCTAATACTCTTGGAATGGCTATTGAAAGTGTTTTTAGGCAAAGTTTTAAAGAATGGGAATTAATAATAGTAGATAATGAATCCACGGATAATACTAACGAGGTAGTAAAGAAATATGCTGAAAATGATAAAAGAATAAAATATTATTATGTGAAGAAAAGTAATAATAAAGGAATATCAGATTACTTAAATTATGGCATTTCAAATGCTAGTGGTAAATATATCGCTAGATTGGATGACGATGATGAATGGTATGATATTGATAAGTTAAAAAAACAGGTCGTTTTTTTTGAAACACATAATGACTACATATTGGTGGGTGGAGGAGCAGTAATGGTTAATGGAGATAGAAAAGAAATTTATAAATTTTTTAAGAGAAATAAAGATTCGGAGATAAGGAATCATGCATTATTAGCAAATCCATTTTGGCATAATACAGTTATGTTTAGAAAAAATGAAGCTATTGAAATCGGGGGATATCATAATTATAGATTTGTTGAAGATTGGGAACTTTGGTTAAGAATGGGTAAAAAAGGAAAACTATATAATTTTAAAGAATATTTCTCTCTATATATGAATGCCGGGCAAAATATATCGACAAGCAATCAAAAATTAGCAGCAAAAACAATATTAAGGCTTATAAAAACATATAAAAATCAGTATCCTAATTACGGCAAAGCATATATTATAAACTTTATGCAATACTTGTTTTCCTTTTTACCAACCTTCATTAAAAAAAGAGTTCAAAATTTTTTATTTTTTGTGAAAAGAAATTATTTATAACTACCGAACCTATTAATTTGAATAAAAAATTAGAAAAAATATTAATCATATCTATTGATTTCCTAACTATTAATCTTGCTTGGATTCTTTACTATCAGCTAAGAGTGAGATCGGGTTGGTTTGAATTACTATCCATGCCGGAATTCTTTATCCCGATGTTTGTTATTTATTTCTACTGGCTGATTATATTCACTTTTGTTGGAATGTACAGGACCTGGTTTGCAGAATCGCGTCTGGATGAACTTTCGACTTTATTTAAAGCCTCCTTTGTCGGAATTTTCATTTTATTTTTTCTAATATTTATTGATGATTATATAAATGGAGTTGGATCAGCGACTCGTATACTAATATTTATTTATTGGGGATTGTTTTTGATCCTTGTCGGTGTAGGCCGGCTTTTCGTTAGAAATTTTCAGCGTAGTCTTTTAATTAAAGGTGTAGGAAGAAAAAATGCTTTGGTCGTAGGTTTTAATCCAAAAGCTCATGAAGTTCATGACCAGGTAAAACAACATCCGGCACTTGGCCTTGATATTGTGGGCTACGTTTCCGTCAAAGTTTTAGCTGAAAATACAAATTATAATGGTTCTCAAATATTGGGTAAAATTTCTAATCTGCCGGAAATAATTGATGAGTATGATGCAAAGGAAGTAATAATTGCACTTGAGAAAGAAGACAAAGATGAATTGGTGGGAATAATTGCAGCATGTGAACCTAAAAATGTTGGCCTAAAGATTGTCCCGGATTTATATGAAATCTTAAGCGGACAGGCAAAAACATCGCAATTGTATGGTATTCCATTAATAGATGTTATGCCTCAGTTAATGCCTGAATGGGAAAAAAAATTAAAAAGATTACTCGATATAATTGTCTCATTACTAATTCTTATTGTTACATTGCCCGTTACTTTAATAACTGCAGCAGCAATAAAAATTGACAGTGAAGGCAGTATTTTTTTTAAACAGGAAAGATGTGGAATTAATGGCAAGATATTTAAAATTTTTAAGTTTCGCTCAATGAAAAAAGATGCTGAGAAAACAACCGGACCTGTCTGGTCTCAAAAAGATGATCCTAGAATTACAAGAGTCGGTAAGTTTATTAGGAAAGTTAGGATAGATGAAATACCGCAAATGATTAATGTTTTAAATGGTGAAATGAGTATTATTGGTCCAAGACCGGAGCGGCCGTTTTTTGTTGAAAAACTTTCACTTGAAATTCCTTATTATAAAAGAAGGCTGAAAGTTCGGCCGGGAATAACAGGCTGGGCGCAGGTAAAGCATAAATATGATGAAACGATAGAAGATGTTAAAATTAAACTTCGATATGATTTATTTTATATAGAAAATATGTCGTTAAGAATGGATTTTAAAATTTTATTTAGGACAATTTTTGTAGTATTATTGGGAAAAGGGCATTACGATTGATGCTATCAGAAGCAAAAAGGAGTAAAATATTAAGAACTTAACTGTGTTTAATTTAACTCTATGCTCTTAAAACTTTGCAATTCAAAAACCAAGTTATAGCTGTTTATGAATGAGAAAAGCTTAATAATAATTCCGACATATAACGAGTTGGAGAACATTCAACTTATCATTCCTGATATACTGGGAAGATATAAAAACAATATTGATATTCTAATCGTAGATGATAATTCACCGGACGGAACAGGAAATTTTGTAGAAGAATTAGGCAAAACAAATGAAAGAATAAAGCTCTTGCGAAGAGAAAAAAAAATGGGACTGGGAACAGCATACGTCTCCGGATTTAAGTATGCTTTAAAAAGTGATTACAGTTATATCTTTGAAATGGATGCCGACTATTCTCATGATCCTAAGGAGATTAAAAATTTTCTTAAGTCAATCAAGCAATGTGATTTGGTCCTTGGCAGTCGTTATGTTAAAGGCGTTAATGTTGTAAACTGGCCGATGAGCAGATTAATTCTAAGCTACTTTGCAAATATCTATACACGGTTTGTAACGGGGATGCCGATAAAAGATGCTACCGGAGGATTTAAATGTTTCAAGCGTGAAGTTTTAGAATCAATTGATCTGGATAATATTAAATCCAACGGTTATTCATTCCAAATTGAAATGACTTATAAGGCATGGAAAAGAGGTTTTAAAATAGGAGAGATACCTATTATCTTTATCGACCGTACAATGGGATCATCCAAAATGTCCAAGAAGATTGTTCGCGAAGCTTTTTTAATCGTTTGGAAATTGAGGATCAGAAGTGTATTCGGAATTAATTAAAAAGGATGCAATTGGATTTATCAATTATAATTGTAAATTATAACGTTAAAGAGTTTCTGCAGAATCTTATCCATTCGATAGCCAAAGCCGCCGTAAATATTAAATATGAGATTATAATTATAGATAATGCATCTGACGATGGAAGTGCGGAGTTCATCAAGGATAAGTATCCGAACGTCAAACTTATCGTTAACAATAAAAATTTAGGCTTTAGCAAAGCAAATAACCTTGGATTGAAAATTGCTCAGGGGAAATATTTCCTAATTCTTAATCCCGATACATTACTTCGTGAAGATACTCTGCAAAAAATGATTGAGTTTTATCAAAGCACACCCGACGCCGGATTGGCGGGTTGTAAAATTCTTAATCCTGACGGTTCTCTCCAACTTGCCTGCAGGCGAAGCTTTCCCGGACCCTGGACTTCGTTTTGCAAAGTAACCGGGTTAAGCACTATATTCCCTAAAAGTAAAATTTTTGCCAGATATAATCTTACTTACCTGGATGAAAATCAAACTTGTGAAGTTGATGCAATTTCCGGCTCATTCATGATGATGAAAAGGGAAGTTTATGAGAAAATCGGTGGCTTTGATGAAGAGTTTTTTATGTATGGAGAAGATCTGGATTTGTGTTACAGAATTCAGAAGGCAGGATACAAAGTTTATTATGTTCATGATACGCAGATTATTCATTACAAGGGTGAAAGTACAAAAAGAAGCAGCTTGGATGAGACAAAAATTTTTTACAATGCTATGAATCTTTTTGTTAAAAAACATTTATCGGGATCATTTTTAGTAGAGATAATACTTCTATCGGCAATTACTCTTAGGAAATTTTTTGCATTTATCGGGCGGAGAAAACTAATACTGATTTCCATACTTCTGGATTTTATCTTTTTTGATTTGTCCATTTTTCTTGCTGATAAATTATACGGACATATTTCTAACTGGCACGGTTTCCCATACTACAGCTTGCCTGTAATTTACACAGTTCCGGCAATTATACATATTGTCGTTTCCAGTATTTCAGGTATATACAAAAGGGAAGCTCTTCCCGTTCTTAAAAATTTTTTAGCTTTGCTTATCAGTTTTGTTATTATTTCTGCCATAACGTTTTTCTTCAAGCAATTTGCTTACAGCAGGGCAACTATACTTATTACTTATGTAATACTGTTTATAATACTAACTACATGGAGAATTATTCTTAAAGTATTTTTTAAAGTGGGCCTGAATGCCGATTCCTTTATACATAAAAAAACTTTAATTGTAGGAATAAATTCTCCTTCCATAAAGATTGCGAATAAATTAAAACTGATTCAATCTGATGCACATTTAATTGCTGGATTAATTAGCCAGACAAATAAAGAAGTTGGAAGCGTCATCGAAGGATTTGAGGTAATCGGAACAATAGATAATATTAGAAAAGTTATAAATGAAAAAAAAATAAATGAAGTAATAGTTTCTTCGGAAGAATTATCATATCACCAAATAATGGCAATAGTAGCCAGCTGTCAAAATGAGAATGCGGAATTTAAATTAATTGGTAATAATTTGGATTTCATTGTCGGTAAAACTGCTGTTTCAGTCATGCAAGACATTCCATTAATTGAAATTAGTTATAATATTTCCAAACCTTTATCAAGGTTCGTGAAGAGATTATTCGATTGTGTGATTGCTTCGGTAGTTTTGTTTTTTATTTATCCTTTCATATATTTGATTTCAAAGCTGAATAAAAAGCATACTGAGTTTAGAAAATTTATATTAAGGGTTCCTTCAGTATTTATAGGTAAATTAAGTTTTGTCGGCCCTAAAGAATTAAAAAATTCTAATAGTCTATTTCTTGGGAAAATAGGATTAACCGGTCTTTGGTATATCGAAGGTAAAGAAGGCACAAATACTGAAAATCTCGAAATTTTTTACGCAAAAAATCAAACCATTTGGCTCGATTTGGAAATTTTAGGAAAGACACTTAACAAAATGTGGGGTAGTTAGTTAAATATGGCAAAAACAATTTTAGATTTTGAAAAACCTATTGCCGAGCTAGAAGCAAAGCTTGAAGAAATGAAAAGGCTTTCCGACAAAATGGATATTGGAAACGAAATAAATAAAATTGAAGAAAAAGTAAAACAATTGAAAGAGGGGATTTATAAAGATCTTACTCGATGGCAGCGAGTTCAGCTTGCCAGACACCCGGACAGGCCGTATACTTTAGATTACATTTACTTAATTTCAAATAATTTTGTTGAATTACATGGCGATAGAAGTTATAAAGATGATAAAGCTATCGTCGGCGGTTTTGCTTCAATTGATGAACATAAAGTTATGATTATCGGACATCAAAAAGGAAGAGATACAAAAACCAACTTATACAGAAATTTCGGAATGGCAAATCCCGAAGGTTACAGGAAAGCTTTAAGATTAATGAAACTTGCAGAAAAATTCGGTAAGCCGGTTATAACGATGATCGATACTCCCGGTGCATATCCAGGATTGGAAGCTGAAGAGCGGGGACAGGCTGAAGCAATTGCAAGAAATCTTTTTGAAATGAGCAAGCTAAAAGTCCCAATTATTGTAGTTATAATTGGTGAAGGTGCCAGCGGAGGTGCTTTGGGAATTGGTGTAGGGGATAGGATTTTAATGCTAGAAAACTGCTGGTATTCGGTGATTAGTCCCGAATCATGTTCAAGTATTTTATGGAGAAGCTGGGATTATAAAGAACAGGCGGCAGAAGCCTTAAGACTTACAGCTCAGGATCTTTTTGAACAAAAATTAATAGATAGAATAATTCCCGAACCTATGGGAGGCGCACATAAAGATCATGAGGAGGCTGCAAAAATATTAAAGTCCGCCTTGAAAGAAGAATTGGAACAATTGATAAAAATAAAACCTGATAAATTAATAGACAACAGACTTGAAAAATTCGGTAAAATGGGTTCTTTTATTGAATAAAAAATAAAAAGGTTTTGAAAAATTAAATAAATATTTAGTATCAAAACAAAATTTCCTCACTATTAAACTTCCTTTTTAATAAATTTGCTTAATAATATTTTTCAATTAATAAAATTATATTATGTTATCTCATAAAACCGAAATTCGTGTGCGTTATGCAGATACCGATCAAATGCAGTTTGTTTATAACGGAAAATATCTGGAATATTTTGAAGTAGGAAGAACAGAAATGTTAAGAGAAAACGGATTGCCGTACAGCTTAATAGAAAAAAACGGTTATCAGCTTCCCGTTCTTGAAACATATGCTAAATACATAAGTCCGGCTTATTATGATGACCTGCTGATAATCGAATCAATTGTCAAAGATTATCCTCAATTACGAATTCATATAGATTATAAAGTCTATAGAAAAGAAAATAATAATATAGTTACCGAAGGTTTTACTGAACATGTTTTTATAAAAAAAGAATCAAAAAAAGCTGTTAGACCTCCAAGCTTTTTCACCGAAGCTATGAAACCGTTTTATAAGGAGAAAGCATGATTGACACTCAATTAAAAAATATTATTGAAAATGCATTAAATGAAGATATTGGCAAAGGCGATATTACTACCTCGGCAATTATTACTAAAACTAAAAACGGTCTAGCTGAATTTCTTGTAAAGCAAAATGGAATTGCAGCAGGTCTCGATGTAATTGAAATTCTATACAATATTTTTGATCCGGAATTAAAATTTAAAAAAAATAAAAACGACGGGGCGAAGATATTAACCGGGCAGGTAATTGCAACTGTGGAAGGAAATATAGGTTCTATCTTAACAACTGAAAGGACAGCTTTAAATTTACTTCAAAGAATGAGCGGAATTGCAACATTTGCTAACGAATTTGCCGGTAAGATTAAGCATACAAAGGCAAAAATACTTGATACTAGAAAAACTGCACCGGGACTTCGATACATTGATAAATTAGCCGTTAAAATCGGCGGCTGCGAAAATCATCGCCTGGGGCTTTATGATATGTTTTTAATTAAAGATAATCATATTGTTGCTGCAGGTTCAATAACCAAAGCCGTAGACGCTTGCAAGAAATTTAGAAAAACCAAAGGGAATAATTTTAAAATTGAAGTCGAAACAACAAACCTTGACCAAGTGGCGGAAACAATAAAATGCAATGTGGATTTCATAATGTTGGATAATTTTAACATCACTGAAATGGAAAAAGCTGTAAAGCTTATTGATGGGAAATGCAAAATTGAAGCTTCAGGAGGAATTGATTTAAATAATGTAAAACAAATAGCCGAAACGGGTGTTGATTTTATTTCTGTAGGAGCCATTACTCATAGTGTAAAGGCATTGGATATTTCGCTGGATATATTTATTCAAAAATAACCTTCATTTAAGAAAGATGAATTTTAACTTATATGATGTTTGATAAATTAAAACAGCTTACTAAAGATACGGCCATTTATGGAATAAGTACCATTGTTGGAAGATTTCTTACATTTCTGTTAGTTCCTTTTTACACGCACGTATTTACTACAAGAGACTTTGGAGTCTATGCAAATTTATATGTTTTTATTGGTGTTTTTAATGTGGTATTGATTTACGGAATGGATGCGGCGTTTCTTAAATTTGCATCGGCTCCTGTAATCGGAGATGAAAAAGATAATTTCTCAACCCCTTTCATTTCTGTTTTCAGTGTTGCAATAGTTATAACAAGTATTTTATTACTATTTAAAGCTCCCATTTATTGGATACTGGATGTTCCTTCCGATTTTTATTATTTAATGTACTTTGCCTGTTCGATACTTTTTTTTGATGCGCTATGTGTCCTTCCTTTTATTAAACTTCGTTTAGAACATAAAGCAAAAAAGTTTGCAACATTTAAGATGATTAATATTGTAGTAAATGTTTTTTTGAATTTGTTTTTAATTTTGAAACTGAAATGGGGTGTTGAAGCTGTATTTGTTAGTAATCTTGCAGCATCGACCATATCATTTTTATTACTTTTTCCTTCCATCTTAAAAAGCATAAGATTGAGAATTAATAAAACATTGCTTAAAAGGTTGTTAAAGTTCGGTTTGCCTTATTTCCCGGCCAGCTTTGCGGTCATGTTAATTCAAGGAATTGACAGGCCCATTCTAACCCATTTAACCGATCTTAATACTTCCGGTTTGTACAGTGCAAATTATAAGCTTGGTATTTTTATGCTTTTATTTGTCAATATGTTCCAATATGCCTGGCAGCCGTTCTTTTTGCAGAACGCGGAAGAAAAAAATGCTAAAGAAATTTTTTCCAAAGTTTTAACATATTTTACTTTGGCAGCGAGTATAATTTTAGTAGTTCTTTCATTATTTATTTCGGATTTGGCAAAAATTCATATTTTAGGACGTTCTATTATAGGTAAAGAATATCTTAGCGGTTTGAATATAATTCCTATTATACTTTTTGCATACTTGTTTAACGGCTTATACCAGGTTTTTATTGCGGGCATTTATATAAAAGAAAAAAGTCTTTACGTTCCAATGATGACCGGATTAGGTGCGGCGGTAAATATTGTATTGTGTTTTGTTTTAATTCCGGTTCTAAATATTACCGGTGCGGCTTTGGCTACTCTGGCTGCATATATTGTTATGTCTTCCGGTTATTATATTGTAACTCAAAAATTTTACCATATAGATTATGAATATGCAAAGGTCGGGAAAATATTTATTTCTATTGCAATTGTAGGAATAATATATTATGTGCAATTATTTGGCGGATACATTTCATTGGTTAATAAATTTTTAATGCTTCTTTTGTTTTTTATGCTTCTTGGAATTTTTAATATCGGGAAAGAAGAAATTATTTTTTTAAGAAAAAGATTTTTAACTGCTAAATCTAAAAACTAATAAAGTTAAAGAATTGAATGACAGAACAAGTTCCAATAAAAATAAAAAGAATTAATAACGAATTTAACGATATACCGCTGCCGTCATATTCAACTGAAGGCAGTTCGGGAATGGATATCAGGGCTGCTGTTAAAAGTGAATTGTTTATAGAACCGGGACAGGTAGCTTTGGTACCGACAAACCTTTCTGTTGAAATCCCCGTCGGTTATGAAATTCAGGTTAGACCGCGAAGCGGTCTGGCCGCAAAATACGGTATCGGCGTGTTGAATTCTCCCGGAACAATCGATTCCGATTACCGCGGAGAAATTAAGATTATTTTAATAAACTTCAGCAAAGAAAGATTTAAAATTTCCCGCGGTGATAGAATTGCACAAATTGTAGTATCAAAAGTTTATATCGGCAATATTATAGAATCGGATGATTTGAATTCAAGTTCGAGAGGCTCCGGCGGATTTGGCCACTCCGGACAAAAATAATATTCACCCTTAAAATTATTATTAAAATTAATAATTTCAATTACACTAAAAATTTTTTTAAACTTCAATCACTCTTTAAAATCTTTTCTAAAGAAACATTTTGTTCTTGATCTAATTTAGGAATTTTTTTCATGTCGGATTTCATTCACTTACATAATCACACACATTACAGTTTACAAGACGGGGCCTGTACAGTTGACAGTCTTGTTCATGCGGCAAAAAAGAATAATATGAAGTCGGTTGCTTTGACCGATCACGGAGTAATGTATGGGATTGCAGAATTTTATAAGAAAGCAAAAAAAGAAGGAATTAAACCGATTGTAGGAATGGAAGCTTATATTGTTTCTGAAGGAAGCAGGTTTGATAAAGGAAAAGGCGAGGAAGGCAACGGCAGAAAAAGGTCAAAGCATTATAACCATTTGATCTTGTTGGCAAAAAATAAACAAGGATATAAAAATCTTTCAAAACTCTCAACGCTGGGTCACACTGAAGGTTTCTACTATAAACCGCGGATAGATTTAGAACTTTTAAGAAAATATCGTGAAGGATTAGTTTGTACGTCAGCCTGTGCCGGCGGAATAATATCGCCTCATCTAATTAATAATAATTATGATAAAGCTAAAGAAATAGCTAAAATCTACAAGGATATATTTGAAGAAGATTTTTATCTGGAAATTCAAGATCACAATATGGATGTTGAGAAAGCTGTGCTTCAAGGAATGCCGAAACTTTCTAAAGAATTGGGAATAAAATTAGTAGCTACAAACGATTGTCATTATATTGAACCGGATCACGCAATACCTCACAATATCTTGCTGCTTTTATCTGATAAAAACGGAGCAGATTACAGGCAGTTAAGATATGGTACAGACCAGGTCTATTTTAAATCTTCGGATGAAATGATTAAGCTCTTTAAAGGTTATAAAGGAGCTGTTGAAAATACACTTGAAATAGATTCTAAAATAGATCTTAATTTAGATTTTGAAGGTCATCTTTTCCCTATTTTTCCTATACCGGAAGATTCTCCTGCAAAAACTTTGGAAGAATATTTTGAATTGCTGGCAGTTGAAGGTCTTCATAATAAAATAAAAGATATCACATCTGAAATTGAAGAGCGTTTCAACTATGAAATTGATACAATTAAAAAAATGGGTTTTGCCGGTTATTTTCTTATCGTCCAGGATTTTATTAATTCATCCAGGAAAATGAATATTCCTGTTGGGCCTGGCAGAGGCAGTGCCGCCGGCAGTTTGGTTGCTTTTGCTTTGGGGATAACCAATATAAATCCTTTAAAATATAATCTCCTTTTTGAACGATTCCTTAATCCCGCAAGAAAATCAATGCCTGATATTGATGTTGACTTTGCAGATGATAAAAGAGGCGAAGTTATAGATTATGTACGTCAAAAATATGGAAATGAATGCGTAAGCCAGATTATTACATTTAACAGGCTTTCTTCAAAAGCAGTTATAAGAGACGTTGCGCGTGTGTTAAAGATTCCAATCCCGACTGTTAATAAAATTACGAAATTTATTCCTTCAAAATTCGGGAAAGTATTTACCATTGATCAGGCGATAAGTGAAGTTCCGGAATTAAGATGGCTTCAAAATCCTAAAGAACCTGAGATTCAGAATCTCATAAAGTATGCTAAAGTACTCGAAGGTATGAATCGTAATTCATCGAAACATGCTGCTGGTGTTGTAATTACTCCCGATGATGTCAGCAATTATGTCCCGTTGGCGAGTGCTGTTGCTCAAACAGATATCGTTACTCAATTCAATATGAAGGAAATTGAAAATGCCGGACTACTCAAGATGGATTTTCTTGGTCTTCGTACATTGACTATTATTCGCGATGCATTAGATTTAATCAAAAAAAATCACGATATGGATGTTGATATTGATAATGTCCCTCTTGATGATGAAAAAACTTTTCAGCTTTTTTCAAAAGGCCAAACGACTGGCGTGTTCCAGTTTGAATCCGGCCCAATGAGAGAGTATTTAAAAAAACTGAAACCAACCAGTTTAAGTGATCTTTCTGCAATGAATGCATTGTATCGGCCGGGACCAATGGAATTTATTGATGATTTTATTGATAGAAAATTCGGCGTCAAATCAGTTGAATATCTTCATCCAATTCTTGAGCCCATTCTTAAAGAAACTTACGGTATTATAGTATATCAGGAACAAGTTATCCAGATTGCAAATAAAGTCGGCGGTATGAGTTTAGCTGAAGCGGATATTTTACGCAGAGCAATGGGTAAAAAAGATCTAGCCGCCATGGCCGAACAAAAAGAAAAATTTATTGACGGCGCAGTTAAAAATAATATTTCAAAAAAAATTGCAGCGGAAATTTTTGATGCAATTGATAAGTTTGCAAATTACGGCTTTAATAAAAGCCATTCGGTCGCATACAGTTTTGTGGCATATCAAACTGCCTATCTTAAAGCTTATTATACTGCCGAGTTTTTAGCAGCAAACTTGACAAATGAATTCGGTAATACAAATAAAGTAACAAATTTTCTTGAAGACTGCAGGAAACTTAAAATTGAAGTCCTTCCCCCTAACGTTAATAGTCCGTCGGTTTATTTTGATGTTGAAAAAGGAAAAATTAGATTCGGAATGTCGGCAATCAAAAATGTAGGTATATCTGCTGTGGAAGAAATTATTTCTGCTAGAAATACTCTTGACAGAAATTTTACAAGTATTTTTGATTTTTGTTCAAATGTTGATACAAGAATAGTTAATAAAAGATCGCTTGAAGGTTTGGTATTAGCCGGAGCCTTTGATTCAATAACGAATAATAGAGCGCAAATGTTTGAAGCTGTTGAAGTTGCATTGGAATTCGGACACAAGGCCCGCAATTCAACGTTAGTAGCTGAAAATAGTTTATTCGGAGGAATTGAAGAAGAATTTAAAATTTCAGAACCTGAATTACCTGACATTAAACCATGGTCTTATGAAGAAAGGCTGGCAAAGGAAAGGGAGGTTACGGGATTTTATATTACAGGTCATCCGTTAAATAAATTTGAAGTTGAATACAAAAATTTTGCGACTATCCATTTAGGTGAAACGGAAGAACTTGAAGAAACAGATGACTTGGTTAAAGCTTGTTGTGTTATTACTTCTCTCAAAACCAAGATCGATAAATCTGAAAGGACGATGGCATTTTTAACTTTAGACGATTTTTCCGGATCTTGTGAAGCACTTATGTTTTCTAAAATATACGAAAAGCGCGGGCAGTTTCTTAAGGAAGAAAAATGTGTATTCATATTAGGCCGTCCGGAAAGCAGCGGTGATGCAATAAAACTGCACATAGAAGATATTTTTCCTCTTGAAGAAGCCAGAGAAAAATTTATTCAGAGTATTAGGATCATATTTAATAAAGATAAATATCAGGTTGAAAAAATTTCCGAATTAAAAAATATTCTATGGCAATACAAAGGAAATATACCATTGTACTTGAAAATTGAAGGAAATGATTATTATCCACGACTATTTTTCTTAAAAGACTATCTCATTAATCCTTGTAATGAATTTGTAAATTCCGTAGTTAATTTATTCGGCGAGGATTCAATTTCTATTATTAAAAAATAGATGTGAATATAATTCCCGGCAAATTTCAATATAAACTTAAATTATTCATATTGATTTTATTCACAAATAATTTTATACTTTTATTATTCATCTCAATCATAACAATGTTAAGTTGTTTAGCAAGATTCAATTTCGTAATTTTCAACCCAATTTTTTAATGAGCTAAAGGATAACTATAAGATGAACAGGGAAGAAAATAAAAAATTTTGGGCACTTATTCTCGGAGCTTCCTCCGGATTTGGAGCTGCTTCGGCAGTAAAGTTGGCCGAAGACGGATATAATATTTTCGGGATTCATCTTGATCGTCAGGCTACAATGCCTAATGTCGAAAACATTAAAAAACAAATAGAATCTTACGGATCTAAATGCTTATTCTTTAATGTTAATGCTGCTGATGCCGTAAAAAGAGGCGAAATAATTGCCGAAATAAAATCTATGGCGCGTGGATCAGCAATTATAAAAGTTCTTATTCATTCGCTCGCTTTTGGGTCATTAAAATCATTTGTTTCCACTAACAAAAGTGAGTCAATAACAAAAGCGCAAATGGAAATGACTCTGGATGTAATGGCTCACTCTTTGGTATATTGGGTTCAAGATCTTGTTCTTGACGGATTATTTGCAAAAAAGGGCAGAATTTTTGCAATGACAAGTTCCGGTGGTCATTCTGCAATTCCATTTTACGGAGCAGTTTCTGCTGCTAAAGCAGCTCTTGAATCTCATATCCGTCAATTATCAACCGAATTGGGCGAAATGGAAATAGCAGCTAATGCAATTATGGCAGGTGTTACCGATACTCCTGCATTAAGAAAGATTCCGGGAAATATACCGATGATTGAAGTAGCTAAAAGAAAAAATCCGAGAAATAGATTAACTTCCCCTGAAGATGTAGCTAAAGTAATTTCTTTGCTTTGCCGGGACGGCGGTGAATGGATATCAGGCGGAATAATTCATGCGGACGGTGGAGAAGATGTTATAAGCTTTGTAGGTCAAGGGGAATCTGAAGACAAAACTATCATTAATATTTAATAAAGGGAATGAAATGAAACCTATTACACTATCAGACGATAATTTTGATACTGAAGTAATTAAATCAGATAAACCGGTATTAATAGATTTTTGGGCAGTTTGGTGCGGCCCTTGCAGAATGATTGCTCCTATTGTTGAAGAATTAGCATCCGAATATGATGGGAAAATTAAAGTTGGAAAGTTGGATGTAGATGAGAATCAACAAACTTCTATAAAATTCGGCGTAAGAAGTATACCTACTTTATTAATTTTTAAAGACGGCAAATTGCGAGAAACAATAATCGGGGCAGTGCCGAAAAATCATATTGTTCAAAAACTAAATGCAGTTATTTAAGGCTTTATTCTTTAATTATTAATATTTGTCCTCTTATTTAAATCATTGGAGTTAAATGAAAAAAATTATTGTTACCGATGCGGTAGATAAAAAGTGTGTTGGGATTTTAGAAAAAGCCGGTTTTGAGGTAAACTATAAACCGGGCATGCCGAAGGAAGAAATTAAAAAAGTTATTAAAGATTATAACGGGTTAGTTGTGAGAAGCGATACGCAAGTTACACCGGACTTGATTGACTTGATGGATAATATGGAAGTGATAGGAAGAGCAGGCGCCGGAGTAGATAATATTAATTTAGATGCAGCTACTAGAAAAGGCATAATTGTAATGAATACTCCAGGTGGAAATACAATTTCCACTGCCGAGCATACAATTGCGTTATTGCTTTCAATGTGTAGAAATGTCCCCCAAGCAAACCAGTCATTACGTGCAGGAAAGTGGGAAAGAAAAAAATTTAAAGGAACCGAGATTTACGGTAAGACTCTTGGAGTTATCGGACTTGGAAAAGTCGGCCGTGAAGTGGCTTCTAGAGCCAAAGCTTTTGGAATGACTGTAATAGGTTACGATCCTGTACTTTCTCCGGAAGTTGCGCTGAAGCTTGGTGTTAATTTAATTGACTTGGTTTCATTATTTAAACAATCGGATATAATAACCGTCCATGTTCCGCTTACGGATGAAACAAGAAATCTTATTTCTGAAACTTCATTAATTAATTGTAAGGATGGTGTAAAAATAATTAATTGTGCCCGGGGTGGTATTGTTGATGAAGAAGCCTTGGTAAAGGCACTCGACTCCGGCAAAGTATCCGGTGCCGCATTTGATGTTTATATAAATGAGCCTCCGGATTATTCGGGTAATTTTATACAACATTCTAAAATTGTTACTACACCGCATCTAGGCGCTTCAACTGAAGAGGCTCAGGAAAAAGTTGCGATTCAAATTGCGGAGCAGATAGTAGATTTATTCAATAATAATGGAGTTAAAGGTGCGGTAAATGCCGCTGCTATTGAGTCAAGCGGAAATGAAGAACTAGTTCCCTTTGTAAGGCTTGCTGAAAATTTAGGACTTCTTCATTCTCAATTAAATAAAGGCCAGTTAAAAAACATTAATATTAATTTCAGCGGGGAGCTCTTGCATAATTCCACAACACTTTTATCCACTGCCGTATTAAAAGGGTTCCTTTCCAGAAAATTAACAGCCGGGATAAATTTAATAAATGCACCAATCTTAGCTAAAGAAATGGGCATCCTACTTAATGAAACCAAAACAGGTGCAAATCAAAATTATACTAATCTTCTTTCAGTGGAATTTATAACCGATAAGGAGCAAAGATTACTCGCCGGTACTGTTTTTGGAAACAGCGAAATTAGAATTGTTTATGTTGATAAATTCCATCTGGAGCTAAATCCCGAAGGGAATATGTTGTTTTATTACAATATTGATAAGCCTGGAATGCTGGCAAATGTTGGGAAAATTTTAGCCGAAGCTAAAATAAATATTGCGGGCCTATCCCTAGGACGTTTCGATATAGGAAAAGAAGCACTTACCGTAATAAATGTTGACAGCGAAATTGATAAGGAAGTAGTAAAGTCAATTTCCTCGATAAATGGTGTTAAAAATGTGTCTGCAGTGAAACTATAATTTTCCGGTTAAATAATTTATTTAATTTTATTGATAGATTAAACGCTTGAAATAGAATTAATGTTATAGTATTTTGTTAATAATTTTGTTTAAGTTTAATAAACAAAACTAAAATTTTTATTTGTTAATTATATAATCAAGCTGCAAGATGAAATGTAAAATACTTTTTGGGGTCTTACTTTCTTTATCATTAACTTCATTCGGATTTCCCCAACAGAAAAATGATCTATTTGAATACGATTATGCTCAATTTGCTTACGATTCGACTTCAAACTATTTCGAGCTGTATTATTCTTTTCATCAAACAGCCCTTACATTAAAATCAAATGATGCATCAAATTATGTTGAAGCAATGTTAAAAGTTACCATAAAGGATACTGCTACCGGTAAACTTTATCTTAATAAACAGTGGAAATTGAATTATCCAGTCCAGGATTCATCAAAAATGAGCGAAAAAGATTTGGTCGGATTAATAAATTTTTTACTTCCGGCCGGACATTTCCGATGTGATGTTACTGCATATGATACATTTAATGAGAAAAATTCGAAAACATATTCAGATTTTATAAATGTAAAACCTTTTGATATGGATAGCCTTGCGATAAGTGATATACAGCTAGCATCGAGAATTTTACAAAATAGTCCCAATAAAAATTCAATATTTTATAAAAATACTTTTGAAGTTACACCGATTCCATCATTAGTTTTTGGAGAAAATATCCCCGTAGTTTTTTATTATTATGAAGTTTATGACCACTTGAAGGGAAATGAACCTTTAAAAATAAGTACTGTGGTTGTAAATAGTAAAGGCAAACTATATTTCAACAGACTTATGGATATTTCCAGCGGAATAGCATCAAGAGTTGAAGTTGGCTCTATCCCTATAAATAAATTTCCAACAGATTCATATAAAATTAGGATCGCGGTATTAGATAGCGTAAAAAAATTTGGAATGGCAACTTCAAAAAGGTTTTTTGTATTTAATCCGGGGATTAAAGTTGTTGATACAATGAGTCCGCAGCAATCTCAAGTACTGGGAAGTGCATTTGGTGTAATGTCCGAAGAGGAATGTGACAATATTTTTAATGAAGCCATGTATATTGCTAATTCCGAAGAAAAGGATCAATATTCAAAAATTCATACACTTGAAGCTAAAAGAACTTTTTTATATCATTTCTGGAAAAAACGAGATAGCGATCCTGAAGTACCGGATTATCAGCACTATCAACCTTACATGAAGAGAGTTCAGGAAGCTAATCTTAAATATGGCAGTTTTAACAGAGCGGGTTGGAAAACAGACAGAGGCAGAGTTTTGCTAATATACGGTGAGCCAAGTGAAATTGATCGTCATCCCAACGAAATTGATACCAAACCGTACGAAATTTGGACGTATAATGATTTACAAGGCGGTGTATCTTTTGATTTTGGTGATTTAACGGGATTTTCGGATTACGAATTATTAAATTCAACTGCCCGTGGAGAAATACAGGATAGTAATTGGCAAAATAGGTTAACAACCAATTAATTTTTTTATAGGTTTGTAATCTCACAATGTCTTCTGTTTACTGTTCTCAATAAGAGAAATATATTTACATTATTTCTCTCAAATCATTAAATTTGCTCATCATATTTTAAAGTATTTAAATTTGTTTATGTTTATGGTGAATGACTAATAAAATTGAATATATTATTTTTTCTGCATTTAGCTATTTATTTAAGTTCTGCGGACTTAAGCTTTCACGTAAATTTTCTTCTGTTCTGGCATTTGTTTTTTTTTACTTTATTCCGATTAGGAAACAAACAACAATTGATAATTTGGTAAATGCATTTCCCGAATATTCATCGAAACAAATTCACAAAATTGCATACAGTTGTTATAAAAGCTTTGCAATTTCTCTAATAGAAATTCTATATTCACCATGGATGACTAAAGTACAAGTAGAAAAAGCAATTAATTGCAGCAACATTAATTTCATATTAGAAAAGTATAATGAAAAAAACGGACTTCTGTTATTATCTGCTCATTACGGTAATTGGGAGTTTATGGCATTATCGATAGGTGCTCAATTAAAAATGCCGCTTCATGTCGTGGTAAAATCTCAGCGGAATCCGTTTGTTACCGAATGGCTGGATAATATGCGTACTAAATGGGGAAACAAAATAGTTAACCTTGGAGTTTCTATTAGAAATGTTTATAAAGAATTAAAAGAAAAAAATATTATTGCTATGGTTGCTGATCAAAGAGGACCTTCTGACGGATTAAGAGTAAATTTTTTTGGAAGAAAAGCAACTGTATATCCGGGTCCGGCGGTGTTGGCGTTAAAAACTCATGCCCCATTACTTTACGGGATATCAGTTAGGCAGTCGGACTTTTCTTATAAAACAGATTTTTATGAAATAAGTTGTGAAAATTTACCGGAGAACCAGGAAGAAAAAATAATTGAATTGAACCAAAGAATGTTCAACTATTTGGAAAGTTTTATTAGAAAACATCCCGAACAGTGGCTCTGGATGCATAAACGTTGGAAATATTAAGAAGAAATGGAAAAGTTCTTAGTAATACAAACTGCTTTTTTAGGTGACGCAATTTTAACTTTACCTATGATTCAGAAATTAAAAGAGAATAATTTTGATTGTGAAATAGATGTTTTGGCTATTCCATCTACATTTGAGATTTTTTCTTCATCCCCTTATGTTAATCAAACAATTGTAATGGATAAGAATGGCAAACAAAAATCATTTGTCTCGTTATGGAAATTTATCAGAGAATTAAAAAAGAATAATTATAATAGAATTTATTCACCCCATCGGTCATTTCGAAGCGCATTTATTACCATGATGCTCGGCGTAAAAGAGACCTTTGGATTCTCCACCAGCAGTTTAAGACATGTATATAAAAACTTAATTGAATATCAACCTCAACATCATGAAGTACAGCGTAATCTTGATTTAATAGATTTTAAATATGAAAATGATAACTGGAAAATACTTCCCGAAATTAAAATTGATAATTCCATAGAAGAAAAAATTTATGAATTTTGTAATAATAACGGTTTAAAAAATAATATTGCCGCATTTGCTCCCGGCAGTGTTTGGAATACTAAAAAATATCCTATTGAAAGTTTGGAAGAAATAATATCTTATTTAATAAAAAAAGAATTTTCCATACTTTTAATAGGGAGTGAAAAAGAAAAAATATTATGTAATAATATAGCGGGTAAATTCAACGGAAATGTTATTTCCGCTGCCGGTATATTAGGTATAATTGAAGTAATCGCGCTTCTTAAAAGAGCGAAAATATTAATTTCAAATGATAGTGCCCCAACGCATTTAGCTATGTGTGCAAATATACCTGTATTAACGATTTATTGTTCAACTATACCGGAATTCGGATTTTATCCGTATAATAAAAGAAGTCAATATTTAAGTTATGATGATTTATCATGCAAACCTTGCGGGATTCACGGTTACGAGGAATGTCCTTTGAATCATTTTGCATGCGGAAATAATTTAAAACCGGAAACTGTTATATCTAAATTAGAGGATATGCTTAATGATTAATATTAAAAATGCAGAAATGATAAATATTGATGAGAATATGGACATTGCAGTACAAAAAGCTAAAATGTTATATCTGAAAGGAACCGTTTTTGTATATCCTACAGATACGTTATACGGATTTGGTGCTAATCCGTTTAATGAGGAAGCAGTTAAAAAGATAGATGAAATAAAAATTAGAGAACCCGGCAAAATGTATATACTATTGATCAATAGTATTGAAACTTTACTAAAATACATTGAAATTAAATCAGAAAAACATTTGGATTTTTTTCTTTCAATTTGGCCTAATCCTGTATCTGTTGTGCTAACTCTAAATTCAAAAACTAGTAAAATACTTGGAGTGCCGACAGCCGCTTTTAGAATACCGAATAATCGCTTTTGCTTAAATTTAACATCCGAATTACAAATGCCGCTGATTTCAACTAGTGTTAATAGAAGTAAGCAGCTGCCGCTAATAGAGCCGAGCATGATTGAAAATGAATTTTCTTCCGAGATAGATGCAATTTTTTATACCGATAAAAAAACAGTCTATCAATCATCAACATTAATCGATTTAAGCGACAGTGAGCCGGCGCTTTTAAGAGATGGTAAAATAAAGTTTGATGACATAATCGATAAATTCAATAAGTGTTAAATTAATTTTTTATTTGAGGCATTAAGTAAGTGAACTTAAAAAAATTAAAGAAGATTAAAGGCTATTCAATTGTTATAATTCCGGTTGGAGGAAGTGTCGAAACAAAATCCCACCATTTTTCCTTAGGAAAAATTGTTACAGCAGTAGTAACTTTTACAATTATTGTTTTCATAGCAGGATTTTTTTTACTTAATATTACGCCGGTTAGATCTGTTTTTTTCCCAAGACAGCAGAATTTAACACCCTCGGAAAAGCAGCTTGTAGATGAATTAAATAAGAGATTAACATTTTTAACAGTTCAATTTGAAAGTTTGAAATCAACTAACCAGCAATTGAAAGATGCAATAATGCTTGGGGACTCGACTTTACTAGACTCATTGAAAAGCAAAATAAATTCAGAATCAAAACCAAAAGCCAACCATTTAGGCGGTGATATTTATTCGGTTTTTAAAAAACTTATTTCTTCCGATTCTACTAAAGGGCCTAATTTAATTCATTTTAGTATGCCTGTTAATGGATTTATTAGCAGAGGCTTTAATCCGACGACCGGACATATGGGCATAGATATTGTGGCTAAAATAGGAACTCCAATTTATGCTGCTGCCGGTGGTTATGTAGTTTTTTCAGATTATACTGTGAAAGATGGTTTTATGATGATTATCGGCCATTCTGACGGTTATATTACCGTATACAAGCATTGTTCTTCCCTATTGAAGAAAGCGCGCGATATTGTTTTGGAGGGGGAAATAATTGCATTAAGCGGTAATTCTGGGGAAATAACTACCGGTCCGCATTTGCATTTTGAAATTTGGAAAGACGGAAAACCAATTAATCCAATAAATCTTTTAATTAATTATTAGAGGAGAAATACCTTGAAAGAAAAAAATATCAATATTGGAAAAGATGCTGTTACAATCATAAGTTCAGGTGTAACGGTTGAAGGTAAACTTTCCAGCAACGGGAATGTTAGAATTGACGGAACGGTTAACGGTGACATAACGGCAAATGGTAATCTTACTATTGGTAACCAAGGCGAAGTAATTGGTGAAGTACATGCTCAAGTTATTACCGTAGGTGGAAAAATTTCTGGAACTATTACCGCTCATGAAAAAATTATCTTAGAAACCACATCGTTTTTGAAAGGCGATATTATAACAAAAATATTAGTGGTTGAAGAAGGTGCCGTTTTCGAAGGCAAAAGTTCTATGAGTTCAACAGGAAAAAATCAAAACAATATTGTTTTTGAAAAAAAGGAAAATGACAAATAATAATGTACCTCCAAAAGGGGAAAATTCGGATAGAGGTTGGGTTAATTATTTAGGTCTTGGAATTGAATTAGCAGCAACCGTAACAATAATGTTTTTTATAGGCGTTTGGCTGGACGGTAAGTTTAACACAAAACCCATCTTAACTGTAATTTTCGCATTTTTAGGGGTAGCCTCAGGTTTATATAACTTTATAAGAACTGTTTTAAAGTAACAAAATCTAAAAATGTTTAAAATTAAGTTTGTTCGGAACAATTTTATTATAAATATTTCGATATTAGTAATAATAATTGCCTTATATTTAACATCTGTAATTTCATTACGTAATTTTTATTCAATAATTCTGCCGGCTGTGTTTATTTTGGTTAGCTTTCATTTAGCAATTTTTTTTCAATTTAGAGCTGAAAAAAAACAAAATCAAGAATTTATCGGCACCATATTAATAGGTATGGGAATTCGTCTTTTCTTATTGTTCATATTCACAATAACTTCGCTTATATTCTTGGATATAAATAAGAATAGTTTTATATTTTCAGTTCTTATATTTTATATATATTATCTAACAATAGAAATAATATATACTTGTATTAGAAACAAATAAACCCAAAATGTTTATAGAAAAAATTGCCAATTCAGTCGCTTTAGCGGATACAACAAGAAAAACTGTTGAAAGTAATAGCGATCCCAGCTGGATTATACGTCACGTGCTTGATGCTAATCATTTAAATTTAGGACCTTTAGGCAATTTATATCTGCCTCAAATACATTTATTTGGATTTGATATTTCCATTACAAGAGATGTTTTTATAATTTGGGTAGTTTCTGCCATACTTATTATTTTAAGTATTTTGGCTGCAAGAGGATATAAAAAATCAATAATTCCTAAAGGAATAGCTAATATATTCGAAATAATTGTTGAATTTGTTCGCGATGAAATTGTAAAGCCTTCCATCGGTAAAGGTTACGAACCTTATATGCCGTATATGCTTACATTATTTTTCTTTGTTCTATTTTGTAATATTTTCGGATTAATTCCCGCGCCCAACTTAGTTGTTCCGACAGGAAATATAGCTGTTACAGCCGCTTTAGCTGGAATGTCATTCATTGCAATTCAATACAGCGGCATTAAAAGCTATGGAATTGTAAAATACTTCAAAAACTTAGTCCCTTCGGGAATGCCTAGCTTAATTTTGGTTATTATAGTCCCACTGGAAATTCTTGGATTATTTACCAAACCTTTTGCTTTGTGTATTCGTCTTTTTGCAAATATGATTGCCGGACATATAGTGATTTTTTCTTTGCTCGGATTGATTTTTATAATGCATACAATTTATGTATCTCCGGTAGCGGTAGGTTTTACGCTTTTTATTGAAATATTAGAGTTGTTAGTAGCTTTAATTCAAGCATACGTTTTTGTTATGTTAACATCCCTGTTTATAGGGATGGCAAAACACATGGATCATTAATTTTTATTTATATATTATCTAAAAAAACATAAAGGAGTTAATAATGGATCTCGGTTGGTTAAGTTCTGGGCTTGGCGCAGGTTTAATTGTTATCGGTGCCGGATTAGGTATTGGCCTTTTAGCTAAAGGAGCATTGGAAGCCATGGGAAGGCAACCCGAAGCAATTTCACCTATTCGTACTGCTATGATTATTGCAGCAGCATTGATAGAAGGTGTTGCATTTTTTGCATTGGTAATTTGTATTTTATTAGCATTTAAATCTGCTTAATAGTCTTATAAATTCAATCTATTTTAAGATTATTTAAATGAAAATCAGGAAATGATATTATGTTAATGGAATTAAGTTTATCTGTACTTGCTTTGGCTTCGGAAGGCGGAGGCAGCATAATTGATGTCGATCCAGGTGTTGTCTTTTGGACTATTATAACTTTTATATTTCTTCTTTTTATCCTTAAAAAATTTGCGTGGAAACCTATTTTGGCTGCATTGGACCAAAGAGAAATAGCTATTAAGGAATCTCTAGAAAAGGCTGACAGAGCCAGGGAAGAAGCTCAAAAAGTTCTTGACCAGAACCAGGCAAATTTGGCAAAAGCTGAAGAAGAATCTAAACAGATTATTAATCAGAGCCGTGCTTATGCGGAAAAGCTTAAAGAACAGATGATACAAGAAAGTAAAGAACAAGCTAAAAAAATAATCGAAGAAGCTTCATCTGAAATTCAAAGGAATAAAGATGCTGCATTTGACGAATTAAAATCTCAAGTAGTAGAAATTGTAATTCAAGCAGCAGAAAAGATATTAAGGGAAAATCTTGATCAAGAAGCTCAAAAGAAAATAGTCAATAAATATATCGGAGAGATAATCAAAAACTAATAATGAGTACTTACAAAGTTTCATATCGTTATGCCTTATCATTGCTTAATACGGCTATTGATAAAAATGTACTGGATAATGTATCCAAAGATATCGGATTAATATCTTCAACTCTTGAAAATAATCATCAATTAATACTCGCTTTAAGTAATCCCATTATTAGGCCGAATATAAAATTGACAATTTTGGAAGCAATATTTAAATCAAGAATAAATTTTGAGACAATGAATTTTCTTAACTTTCTCATCGAGAAAAAACGTGAAAGTTTATTGGTTGAAATTGCGAAAATTTTTCTTTTTTTAAGAGATGAAAAACTCGGTTTTGTAAATGTTAATGTAAAAGCGGCAATGGATTTTACAAATGAACAAGTTGATCAATTTAAAAATAATCTCGAAAAACTTTTACAGAAAAAAATAAGATTAAGTTTTAAAATTGATCCGAATATAATCGGCGGATTTATTGCTCAAGTGGGTGATACTGTTTATGACGCATCTTTAAGACATCAGCTGGAATTATTGAAAGAGCAATTCTTAATAGGCGGACCCACATTGAATTAATAAAAGTAAATTATAAGGAATGAAAAATGGCTGAAGTTAAACCGGATGAAATATCAGCAATATTAAGGAAACAATTATCTGGCTTTGAAAATGAAGTAGATGTATACGATGTTGGCACTGTCCTGCAAGTCGGGGATGGCATTGCCAGAGTATACGGCTTATCCAAAGTTATGGCAAGCGAATTAGTTGAATTTCCGAATAATGTTTTTGGTATGGTATTAAATCTTGATGAAGATAGCGTTGGATGCGTACTTTTTGGTGATTCTACTTTGGTTAAAGAAGGAGATATTGTAAAAAGGACAAAAAGAGTTGCGTCAATGCCTGTTGGCGACGAGATGCTTGGGAGAGTAATTACTCCGCTTGGAATTCCTGTTGACGGTAAAGGTGCAATAAATACTAATGAATATTTGCCCATAGAGAGAAAAGCTCTTGGTGTAATTCAACGTCAACCGGTAAAAGAACCTTTACAAACCGGTATAACTGCAATTGATGCTATGATTCCAATCGGCCGCGGCCAGCGTGAATTAATAATTGGTGACAGGCAGACCGGTAAAACGGCAGTTGCGATCGACACAATTATTAATCAAAAATATACTCATTCCGAAGAAGCCAAAAAACTTGGTATAAGTCCGGTTTATTGTATTTATGTAGCTGTCGGTCAAAAAAGTTCTACTATTGCACAGGTAGTTGCAAAACTGCAGGAACATGGTGCAATGGACTATACAACAGTTATAAATGCTTCTGCTTCTGAACCGGCACCTTTGCAATTTATTGCTCCGTATTCAGGGGCTACTTTCGGAGAATATTTCCGCGATAACGGGAAACATGCGCTTGTTATTTACGATGATCTTTCAAAGCAGGCTGCCGCTTATCGAGAACTTTCATTATTATTAAGACGTCCCCCCGGAAGAGAAGCATATCCCGGTGATGTATTCTATCTTCATTCTCGTTTACTGGAAAGAGCTTCGAAATTAAGTGAAGAACTTGGCGGCGGAAGTTTGACGGCTCTTCCTATTATCGAAACTCAGCAAGGAGATGTCTCGGCTTATATTCCTACTAATGTTATTTCAATTACCGATGGGCAGATTTACCTTGAATCCAATTTGTTTAACGCCGGAGTAAGACCCGCAATTAATGTCGGTATTTCTGTTTCCCGTGTCGGAGGTAATGCTCAAATAAAAGCCATGAAAAAAGTAGCAGGCAGTTTGAAATTAGATCTTGCACAATATCGTGAACTTGAAGCTTTTGCCAAATTTGGCTCCGACCTGGATAAAGCTACTCAGAGAACTCTATCCAAAGGTGCTAGATTAGTAGAACTTCTTAAGCAAGGGCAATACACACCCCTGCCTGTGGAAAAACAAGTTGTTAGTATTTATATTGGCACCAGCGGAATCTTGGATGAAATTCCTGTTTCGGAAATTAAAAGATTCGAAAAGGAAATTCACGAATTTATAGAAGTTAATTATAATAATGTTTATGAGTCAATCAGAAAAGAAAAACAGTTAACAGATGAAATAATTAATGATATTAAAAAAGCTGCTCAAGAAATGTTAAATGTTTTCAAATCTCATGCTTAGTTGAATAATAGAAGTTATTAAATGGCAACACTTAGGGATATAAAGAGAAGAATAAAAGGCGTTCAAAGTACGCAGCAGATTACAAAAGCAATGAAAATGGTTGCTGCTGCTAAATTGAGAAAGGCACAGGATAAAATTATAAATGCCCGGCCTTACGCAAGAGAAATCTTTGAGATGTTAAACCATCTGGTTACCGAAGAGGATATGAATACAAATTCATATTTAAAACCTAGGGAAATTAAAAATATCGCAATTGTTGTTGTTACCGCTGATAGAGGACTTTGCGGTGCTTTTAACGCAAATATAATTAAGGAAGCTATTAAGTATATTGAAGATGAAATTACGCCTAATAATTTGAAGGCTAAGTTAATCTGTGTCGGAAAAAAGGGAACCGATTTCTTTTCTAAGAGAGATTTTAATGTTATTTATAAAAAAACAGGTTTATTTTCAACATTAAGATATGAATCCGTATTGGAAATTTTGGAAGAAGTAATAAATGGATATTTAAATAACAATTACGATAAGGTTGTTGTTATTTATAACGAGTTTAAATCCATTATTCAACAAAAAATAGTGGTAGAACAATTTTTACCGGTACCTGTCAATAAAAAATCGGAAAAAGAAGATCATGTTTTACCGAATTATATTTATGAACCTAGTCAGAAATATATTTTTGGTTATTTACTCCCTAAGCATTTAAAAGCTCAATTTTGGAGAATACTCTTGGAGTCAAACGCTGCAGAATATGGTGCACAAATGACAGCTATGGACAATGCAACTACTAATGCAAAAGAATTAATTCGTACTTTGCAGCTAAAATATAATAAAGAAAGACAGGCTTCAATTACGAAAGAAATTCTGGAAATTGTTTCAGGCGCAAATGCTTTAAAAACAGCATAGGTTTGGTATTAATTAACATTTATTGATGAAGATTTTGTATTTTTAGGATGCTGGAAGAATTATCTTTAAAACTTGAGACTACTCTTAAGAAAGTACGCGGACAAGGAAGATTAACCGAAAAAAATGTTTCCGACACATTAAGAGAAATTAGACGTGTTCTATTAGATGCCGATGTTAATTATAAGGTAGCAAAAGAGTTCATTGAAAAAGTTTCTGAAAAAGCACTGGGATCCGAGGTTATTGCTTCAATTACACCGGGACAATTAATCACTAAAATAATTTATGATGAATTGACTGTTTTACTCGGTGGTAATTACAGCGAGATAAAGATTAACGGTTCAGGCATTACTTCAATAATGGTAGTGGGACTTCAAGGTTCCGGCAAAACTACCTTTAGCGCAAAGCTTGCAAAACGATTGAAGGAAAGCAATAGGAAAGTTTTATTAGCAGCCGCAGATATATACAGACCGGCAGCAATTGAGCAGCTTAAGCTTTTGGGTGAACAAATATCGGTCCCTGTATTTTTTATTGAAGAGAAAGATGCACGTAAGGTTGCTTCTCAATCTATTAATTTTGCTAAAGATAAAGGTTTTGATACAATAATTTTAGATACAGCGGGCCGCCTACATGTTGATGAAGAAATGATGACTGAGGTTTCCGATATCAAAAACCTTATCAATCCTACGGAAACTTTATTTATTGTCGATTCAATGACAGGTCAGGATGCTGTTAATTCGGCTAAAGCTTTTAATGATAAAGTAAATTACGACGGAATAGTTCTTACTAAACTTGATGGAGATGCCAGAGGCGGAGCAGCGCTTTCAATACGCTCCGTAGTAGGAAAGCCGATAAAATTTATCAGTAACGGCGAGAAATTAAATTCATTAGAATCGTTTTATCCGGATAGATTAGCTTCTAGAATCCTTGGAAAAGGAGACGTAATTTCTCTGGTTGAAAAGGCCCAACAGAGTTTTGATGAGCTAGAGGCTGAAAAGCTAGAAGAAAAATTTAGGAAAAATAAATTTGATTTTGACGATTTTCTTAAGCAAATTAAAGCTATAAAGAAAATGGGTTCTTTATCTTCGCTGCTGGGAATGATTCCAGGGCTTGGTACGCAGATAAAAAATGCGAAAATTGATGATAATGCGCTTGTTCGTGTAGAAGCGATTATAAATTCAATGACTTTGCAAGAGCGTTCGACACCAAAGATTTTAAACGGGAGTCGAAGAAAACGAATTGCCAAAGGAAGCGGTACGTCGATACAAGATGTAAACCGCCTTATTAAACAATTCGGCGAAATGCAAAAAATGATGAGTCGATTCTCTAAAAAAGGCTTTAATGAGTCGGCATTAAATAATTTTAATTGATTAAGCTACAGAATAACATTTGGAGGTTCAAAAAACTTGGCTGTTAAGTTAAGACTTAGAAGAATGGGTAAGAAAAAACAACCGATCTATAAAATTGTTGCTGCGGATTCAAGATCTCCGCGCGATGGTAAATTTCTTGAATCGATCGGTTTATATAATCCGTTAACAGATCCATTTACGTTGGAAATTAAAGAAGACAGAGCGTTGTATTGGTTAAATACGGGTGCTCAGCCTACGGATACCGTAAAAAGTCTGTTGAGGCAAAAAGGGATTATCTTGAAAAAAGAATTAACTCATAAAGGGTTGCCGGAAGAAAAAATTAATGAAGAAATTGATAAATGGGCTAAGCTGCAAGAAGTGAAAACAAAAACTCATTCTTCCAGAAAGAAACCTAAAGATGAAATTGTTTCACAAGAAAAGGCCAATAAAGAGGAAGTTGAAAGTATTGAAGAAAGTACAGCAGAAGTAAAGGGCGCTACTTCTGGTAATGATACCTCTGAAAAAGAGTAAT
>JBJKQE010000207.1:0-16897 GCA_046705645.1 Ignavibacteriaceae bacterium
CAGCTATAGCTTCTTTTAATATCTTATATCCGGTTACTTCTATTTTGCTTAATTGATTTACAGAAAAATGGCGCATTGTCTCACTAAATATTTTCGACCATTTATCAAACGGAAAATCCTCAAATGAGGGAATACCGTGTTGAAAAGGATTGATATTATTTTCCTGCATAAAAAATTGAGATGGTGAACGGGATGTTGATCTATTTTTAATTTTTAGATTATACAAACCATCTTCGGAATGCTTAATCTTTTTCTGTGCATTTAATAACTTATCCGGTATGTCGTTTGAAACAAAAGTACCGGCTCCGGACTTTCCTTTTAAATACCCTTCAACTAATAATTGTTCAAATGCAAGGATTACAGTATTCCTGGAAATTTTAAATTCTTTTGCAAGTGTACGTGTGCCGGGCAGCTTCAATCCGCCTTTTAACCTGCCGGATAAAATAGATTTCCTAATTACATTATATAACTGCTTGTGTAATGGTACAAATGATGAATTATCAAGTCGAATGCTGACAAAAGGAATTTCTACTATTTCTCTTGGCATACCGGTTCTTAAAATTATTATTTTATAAGAAGTAAAATAATTGTAATGATGATATGCAACTTTAATCAAATTTCAAATAAAAGTTACCTGATGTAAAACACTAAAGAGATTTTTTAAATAATGAAAATCATTACTGTAGATTATTGTTACTGTAATATTAAAAATGACGATTCTATTTCACTTAAAGCTTAAAGAATAAATTATTGAGCATTAAATTAACTTCATTTGAAAAATTGGAAAACTATATTATATACGTAAACAATAGCCCTGTCTCATTTTATACTTTTAAAAGAAGCAAATTTTTGCGCATGTCTATGGATAATTCTTTCATATGATGTCCAATTACCTAATTCTCAATCATTATTAGAATAGATTTCAGACACTTAAAGTTAAAAAGACATTTTATACATTATTATCAATAAATAAGGAAAAATAAAATGAAAGAATTTTTATTGCTGTTCAGACAGCCAAGTTACGATTACAGTAATACATCGCCAAAAGAGATGCAGGAACTTTCTAAAAGATGGTATGATTGGTGGAAAAATATTGATAAACAAGGAAAATTGTCGAGCAGAGGGCCACGGCTCGCAAATGAAGGAAAGGTTCTTAAATCTGGCGGTGTTATTATAGATGGACCATTTGTTGAGATCAGAGAGATACTAGGCAGCTTTATAGTTGTTAAAGCCGATAGCCTTGACGATGCTGTAACATTGGCACATGGTTGTCCTGCAATTGATCAAGGCGGAAGTGTTGAAGTAAGACCGGTTTATTAAAAAATAGGTTTACACATCATTCTTTATCGTAATCTTTATCTTGCTCTTACTTAGGTAAAAAACCCGATTAATAATTTAGTTCTAAAATTATGCATCAAATGGAAAAGATTTTTTATAACGGCGAATAAATTGTCATTCAGTTGTCATTTATAGTCATTCAATTGTTTTTAGGGCAGCGAATAACGGTAAAGCCAAATGAAAGCGAAGCGAATGAACAATGAATGACAAATTTATGTACAGTTTGTTTATATTTCTTCCGATTAAGATTACGATCATGATTAAAATTAAGAATTAATTAAGTAACATGATCTGCTATTTCAATTTAAAGACTACTCTTTGCCATGGAAAATGATAATGAATTTTTAAAACATTTATTCCAGAATGAATTTTCAAAAATGGTGGCTGTAATCAGTAAGCTGTACGGCTTACGGCACATTGAGACAGCTGAAGATATTGTAAGTGAAACTTTTTACATTGCAGCAGAAACCTGGGGAATGAAAGGCATTCCTGAAAATCCTACCGCATGGCTTTATACAGTAGCAAAAAATAAAACGCTTTATCATTTTAGAAGAAATAAAATTTATACAGATAAAATAATTCCTAAATTAATTTCAAAACGTGAAGAAGATAATGAAAAAGAAGAATTGGACTTTTCGGTGCAGAACATCAAAGACAGTCAGTTACAAATGATATTTGCGGTTTGCAATCCGATTATAGCTAGTGAAGCTCAAATCGGATTGGCTTTGAGAATTCTCTGCGGTTTCGGCATAGATGAAATTGCGGAAGCATTTTTGTCAAACAAAGAAACCATCAATAAGAGATTATTCAGGGCAAAAGAAAAATTGCGGAATGAAAATGTTATGATGGAAATGCCTTCCGATAATGAAATATCAAAACGAATAGATAATGTCTTACGAATTATTTATCTGCTTTTTAACGAAGGATATTATTCAAGGACACAGAATCAAATTTTACAGAAAGATTTTTGCCTGGAAGCACTTCGTCTCGGACTTCTTCTTACTGAAAACAAAAGGACTAATCTTCCGAAAACAAATGCATTGATTGCACTAATGTGCTTTCATGCTTCCCGGTTCGATGCAAGACAAAATGACGGCGAAACTATGATCCTTTATGATGAACAGAATAAAGAATTGTGGAATAAGGATTTGATAAATCAAGGAATCCGGTATTTAGATTTTTCAGCCCGGGGAAATGAAATTAGTGCTTATCATCTTGAAGCAAGAATTGCTTACTGGCATTGTATACAAGATGATTCAATGCTTGTCTTTAAATTCGGTCAAGAAAAATGGGAAGAAATTCTACAATTGTATGATAAGCTCCTGGAATTTAATTATTCACCGAGCGTTCTGTTAAATCGAATATTTGCTTTATATAAAGTAAGAGGAGAAAAAATAGCTTTGGCGGAAGCTGAAGAATTAAACTACGAGAATAATCATTTTTATTATCTGCTTCTGGGCAAGCTTTATCAAAATATTGATCAAGAAAAGGCAAAAATGAATTATAAGAAGGCTTACGCCTTAGCTAAAACCGAAACCGAAAAACAAAATATTCAAAAAAAGATTAATGAGCTTTTTTGATAAAATAAGCTGTTCTTCATGTGACCCCGGAATAATTGAGTTTGGAATTCCTTCTTACAAAAATCCAAGAATTTATCTCGAAGGTTCTGGATATTTAATACTTGATTTTCGATGCCGGATTGAAAATCGAGTATCAAGAATCCAATATCGAGTATCTTTCAAAGCAATTGCAAATCCCCTTAGTTGGAACACTGGAATTGACCAATTCATTCCAATACTCTAAAGATTATTGTTTGCTTAAAGTATCTTTTGGGGATGTCCAATTTCTCTTACCCCAGGCATTATATGAGTATAATTCAAAATTAAAAAATAGAAAGGAATAAAAAATGCAAACCATAAAAAAACTTTTGATGCTAGCCGTCGCTGTCAATGATATGCCTAAGGCGAAAGAATTTTATTCGGAAAAACTTGGATTGAAAGTTACACAAGACTATCGTCAAGATGATGAGCACTGGTGGGTAGCATTAAGCTTACCAGAAGGCGGAGTTACAATCACTTTGACGACATTTTATGGAAATGTTAAACCAGGAACTATGACTATATGGTTAGGAACTTCAGACATTATTTCGGCTCATAAAGAACTCGGGAAAAGAGGTGTCGATGTCAGTAAAATCGGTGATGATCTGCATGGTCCTGGGTCAGCGGTGAAATGGTTTAACTTTAAAGACCCTGACGGCAATATGATACACTTAGAGCAGATGTAAGTTCTTGAGTATGTTTGCAATTCAATGCGATGAATAAATAAGATGTTGAAATTATATTTAGAATTAGGAGGCTACAATGAATTCCTATACTGAAATGAAGAAGTCTAAGAAGAATACTAAAGCTGTAAACAACATGCCAAAGAGATTCTCGGACGAAGAGAAAGCTGCAATGAAGGCACGTGCAAAAGAGCTTAAGGCAGAAGAACGCGCAAAAAATGAAAAGGAGGAGGGCGAACGTGCGGCACTTGAGGCAATTGCAGGCTTGCAGGAACCTGATAGTACAATGGCAAAAAAGCTGCATGCTTTAATTAAAGAAAACGCTCCGGACCTTATGGCAAAAACCTGGTATGGGATGCCTGCTTATGCCAAGGACAGCAAAACTGTCTGTTACTTCCGCGACCGCTATAAGTTTAAAGAGAGATACCCGATCTTCGGCTTTAACGATTCTGCTAATTTAGACGATGGTAATATATGGCCGGTTGTCTTCGCAATAAAGGAGTTGAACCCGGATGTTGAGGCGAAGATTGTCTCTCTCGTGAAGAAAGCGCTGAGTTGAGGAATTGAGAAATGCCAACAATCCGTTTCGATACAATACCGGTTAAAATAGGCAATTGGACAATTATTAAATTGCCCGGTGCCGCCAGTGCAAAACTTCCGTCGCGGTGGATGACATTGGTCTACGGAACTATTAATGGTTTTGATTCTAGGATCGTACTCGAACCGGACGGCAATGGAAGCCATTGGTTTAAAGTTGGTTCTGAACTTCGCGAAGCTGCATGTATAGTCGAAGGTGATTCTGTACCGATTGCAGTTATTCCTTCCAAAGATTGGCCTGAGCCGGAACTGTCGGAGGATTTGAAAAAAGCATTGGCATCCGATTCGCAGGCTAGGGCCTTATGGGATAAGATTACTCCGATGGCGCGCTGGGATTGGATTCGCTGGATCCGGTCAACCAATAACCGGAAGACGCGCAGCCGTCGTATAAAAGTAGCATTATCTAAGCTCAATGCCGGTAAACGAAGACCATGCTGCTTCAATCGTAATATGTGCACGGTACCCCAGGTTTCGAAAAACGGATTGCTTATCGAGTCTAAAAAAACGACGAAGTAAAGAACTTCAATTTATTTTTTAGATCTGAAAAAGGAAATGAAAATAGTATGAAGTCGAGTAAGAAACTTTCTAAGGTAACTAAGTCTGCGTCTCAAGAGATCAATGAAATAATAAAACAGCAGAACGACTGGCGGGGAAAAAAATTATCGATGCTCCGGGCAATAATTAAAAAAGCAGACCCTGCCGCAGTTGAAGATGTGAAATGGAAGAAACCGTCCAAGCCAATGGGAGTGCCGGTATGGTCTAACAAAGGAATAATATGCATTGCGGATACATTCAAGAACGCCGTTAGGCTGACATTTCCTAAAGGTGCAAGCGTTAGAGATCCGAAGAAGCTATTTAATACGAGGCTGGATAGCAAAAAAGTTCGTGCTATAGATTTCTATGAAGGGGAAAGAGAAGATGAAGCAGCATTGAAGAAACTCATTCTTAATGCCGTTGAGTTGAGCAAAGTAAAAGAGAGCAAAGGATAAATTGCATTTACTTGGTAATACTAAAGAGATAATTTTATGAGACGATGGCAGACGTCGGTCATCTTACGCGACTTCCCTGCATTCACTTGGTTATGGACGGGACTAACAATTTCATTTCTCGGTGATCAGTTTGCAACAATTGCTCTGCTGTGGTTTGTTCTGCAATTAACAGGATCAGGCGCGGCAGTCGGCCTGGTTATCCTTCTATTTAACTTTCCCGCCATCGTAACAGGCCCGATGATCGGTCGTCTGCTAGATCGCTATCAGCCGCGAATGGTGATGGCAATTGATAATGCGGCACGAGCAATAATAATTGCCGCAATACCGGCACTCTTTACATTAGGCGTTCTGCAAATATGGTGTATTTACCTGTTGGCATTTGCTGCAGGTGCTCTGCAACCCGCCACGCTTGTCGGTGTACGTACATATATTCCGCATATCGTACCAGATGAATTATTAGTTCACACAAATGCGTTATGGACGGGAAGCGTGCAATTCTCATCTCTTGTCGGACCTGCATTAGCCGGTTATTTTTTTGAACGTCTTGGAGGGCCATTCGCACTTTGGTTAGATGCTGGAAGTTTTGTCGTTATGTCGATCATTGCATTCAGGCTGCCAAACATCCGGCAAAATAAGTTGGAGCGTACTATTGAATCTCGACGCACGGGTTTCGGTTTTGGACCACTGCTCCGTTTACGGGAAGTACGAACGCTGACCATACTTTCTGTTATCTTTTTCTTTACTTACGGTCCTTTAGAGCCGGCGCTTCCTATTTACAGTCGTTATGTCTTGAATGCAGGTGCAGCGGGATTTGGTCTGCTTTGGTCTGGTTATGGCGTTGGAGCGGTGCTAGGACTTTTTACAGTCAATGTTCTTGTCTCCCGCGGAAGGCTGGGCGTCGTTCTCGCAATGATTGCGATCCTTTGGGGACTCTTACTATTGCCGCTTGTAGTTATAACCAATTTGTTAGGTGCAGTGATTGTGCTGGCGCTTGCAGGGTTCGCCTGGGCGCCGTACTCTGTAATCGAAACTACATTACTGCAGCGGCTGGTACCGGGTGAAATTCGAGGACAAGTCTTTGGTGCGCGAGGAACTTTGACGATTGCTGCTGCACCGTTAGGTTCTGCATTTGGCGGTTTGATGCTTGGATTTGCTTCAACTCCGGTTGTAATAGGTATTTCTGCAATAGGATGTATCGTTGCAGGATGTTTCGGCTTACTATTTCCCGTGTTAAGAAACTTGAAACCCTCAGCTAACCAAGATAAAACAAATTAGCATTGCGGGATTAGATAATAAATTAGACTATAAAATGAGTACTAAGATTATTGTTTATTTCTATAATAAAAAATTACTCCTAAATTATTAATCCGTTTAACCGGTACCATAAATTAAATTATAATGGTTCTTTTACAATTAGTTTTTATAAATTAGATTATTTGTTAAGTTAGTTGCTACTATATTTAACGCATAGATGTAAGGAATAGAATAGACATTGAAGATTTCTAAATAGATTATGAGCGGAAATTTTGCTAACGGTTAAATTATATATTCGGAGAGATAGATATGAAAGACGATTACAAAATATTACCTTTGAATGCGTATTTATAAAGCATGCACTAAGCGGACTTTCTAAAATTTAATTATTTGCTATTGCAAAGCGGCTATTTAATATTTTTTGGTTTGTCCCGTTGATATAAACATTTTTGTGAGTCTGATATATTTTTCTTTTTTATATTTTTTTAAACCGAATAATAATATGAAACTCCGACTTGGACATCATTTTTATGGATTGGGAGCCATAGCCCTCGGCTTAATAACTTTGTTTTGGCATCAGATTGATTCGCTTGGGAATCTTTCGCACCCTGCAATTCTGATATATATAATTGGTGCGATAGAACTCATTGGAGGTTTGGCAATACAATGGGATAAAGCAGTGAGGTACGGGGCTTTAATGCTTTGCATTGTCTATCTTATATTTACACTTTATCTTGTGCCCCCGATCTTTAAAATGCCTTTAGTTTATTTTCCTTGGGGAAATTTTTTTGAGGAGCTTTCTATATTATTAGGCGGTGTGCTTGTTCTCGCTTCCTCCGATCAAAACTACCCGGAAAGAGCGGCAATGATTTCAAAAGTTGCTTACAAATGTTTCGGGATATGTACTGTGTCATATTCTTTATATCAACTTTTTTATCTTCACTATACGGCAAGTTTAGTTCCAAAGTGGATCCCTCCTAGTCAAATGTTTTGGGCCATAGCCACGACAATAGTATTTGCTATTGCTGCTTACTCAATTCTTTCTGGCCGCTCCGCGCTTTTAGCTTCAAGATTACTAACAATTATGTTCATGTGCTTCTGCTTGTTGGTTTGGTTTCCATCATGCTTTAACAATCCATATAAATTAACCGGCTGGAATAGTAATGCCGTTACACTTGCTGTAGCCGGATCGGTTTGGATTGTCGCTGATTATCTTGCATACTCGAAAAATATTCTTAGAGAGAAGTTACATGCTTCTGATTCTGTGAACGAAAATTAACAGAATAATAAGACAACTTTAAAAACTAATGAATACCATAAAAAATATTATAAAAAACAACAACTAATAGAATGTGAAGTATACAAAGCTTAACTTCAGATCATACCATTATATACTTTGGCAGATTATTTTTTGCAACGGTGATGTTTAGTTTAAGTGTCAGTCATTTTATTTTAAGAGGAATATTGCTGCCCCTAAAAAAGTAATCCAAAATTTAAGCATACAATAGTTGAAAGAAATACGGTTAAAGAAAGTACATAAACTTAAAATAGAAATTTTCATTAAAATAATATAAAAAACTTACTTTCCGTTTTTACCTTCACGCTTCTTATTCGGTTGAGTAGCTTTGCGCGACACTTTGGCTATTTTATTAAACTCAAGTGCAAGTCTAATCCAGTAATCAAAATCTTTTTTTCTGTTTATTGATTTTTCATTAATATAAACATAACCTTTGTACTCCCGTCCTTTCATTATAACAGGACGAGCGCCTTTCTTTTTAAGTACTTCATCGTGAATTGCTGGGTCAATTCTGAACATTAACTCATCATTCCCGGCGCTAATGCACATTTTATCATTCACTATAAAAGCCACACCGCGAAACATTCTTTTCTCTTCAACATTTGGTAAATTAGAAAGTGCTGCTCTAACTCGTTTGGTTAATTCTTCGTTATAGGCCATGCGGTTTTTATTTTTTAGTTTGAAGAAAAGTAGTTTAATAGTACAATTCATTTTAAATAAGATTAATCCTAAAAACAATCTCTGTTTTTTATTTTAAATAAATTATTTGTCGCATTTTACCCCTTAATTGCCGTATTTACACCTTTTGATTTCTAAATCTTGAATTTATCTTTGTTGTGCGGACATCATAAACAATATACCAAGGAAATAAAATTCAAATTAGAATCTTTAATTGAAAACTGTAGCAAGCATCATTTATAGTTATCTTTAAAAAATTAAAAAGAAAACCATCGCTTTAATCAAAAAATATATATTGATATTATTTGTTTTTAATTGTATGTCAGAGTCGAATAAAAGAATAATAAAAAGGGTTTTGAAAATGTTTGCTGATAACAATCACGATAAGTATTTAAAGTATCTCGATGAAAATGTAAAATGGAACATAATAGGAATGCCTGTTATAAGCGGTAAAATAGGATTTCTGAAAGCTGTAAAATCCCTGGAAATTGAAAATTTTATTTCATTAAATATTAAGAATATTATTTCTGACGGTGAATTTGTTGTTGTAGAAAGTAATGGCAGTAACAATAAACAAAGTGAAAAATCCAATGTACCAGCCTTTTGTGATATTTACAGGTTAAAGAATGGAAAGATATATGAACTGACTTCCTATATTGTTGATACTTCTTCATCGAACGAAAATTAGATTTTATTAAGGAATAAATTAATTTATGTGATAAAGTTAAGGAGTAAAATTATGTTTAAGGGATCTAAAGCATTTACAAGTTTTTCTGTGAATGATATTATTAAAGCAAAAGATTTTTACGGCAAAACTCTCGGTTTGGATATTGATGAAGTAAAGGAAATGAAAGGTTTGTTGAATCTTAAAATTGCAGGTGGAAATAAAATAATGATTTATCATCGGCCAAATCATACACCTGCTTCTTATACCGTATTGAACTTCCTTGTTAATAAGATTGATAAAACTGTTGATGAATTGACAAACAAGGGAATCAAGCTGGAAAGATATAAGGAATTGGATCAGGACGAAAAAGGAATTTTGAGAGGGAAATCAATGAATCAAGGGCCTAATATTGCGTGGTTTACTGATCCGGCCGGAAATATTATCTCGGTAATTGAAGAATAATAATATCCTCAATTAAATTATTTTTTTAAAAATTTATTTGTCCGAAGGACTCCTTCGGAGGAGGTTAGAATGATAAGCCCAACTAATAGTTTTAAGATATTCGCAAAAGTTTACTGGTATGCAAAAAAAATATACGAAATGTTTTCATGGATTAAAATTCTATTAATGCAGAATAATACTAAGTACATTACTTTAGCTTTAATTATCCTGCTTATATTACCAGGCGCAGCCTGCCGGGCACAAACTCGCATGGAAAAGTCTTCCTACCCGGCCATGGCTCCTCTTAATCAATACCTAATACAGGACAAGAATACTGAAATTGCGCTCGCTCGCAGTGCAGCTCCGCCATCCATTTCCGATAGCGCTGAAGTGATGGTTTTAGAAAGGGCCGGGTATACAATAGCAGTAAAGGGTACAAATGGTTTTGTCTGTATTGTGGAACGATCTTGGGTGGTACCAACCGATAACCCGGAATTCTGGAATCCCAAAGTCCGTGCGCCTATTTGTTATAACGCGCAGGCCGCAAGAACTTATCTACCTTTTGACATGCTGAAAACAAAGCTGGTGCTGGAAGGAAAATCGAAGTCTGAAATTAAACAAGCAATCACGTCAGCGTTCGATACTAAAGAGCTGCCTGCTATAGATTCCGGAGCAATGTGCTACATGATGTCGAAGCAGCAGTATCTAAATGATAGAGGAAAAAGTTGGCACCCGCATCTAATGCTCTATCTCCCGGGCAAAGCAGAGAAAAGCTGGGGTGCTAATATGCCGGATTCACCGGTTTTGGCGGCTTATGATTCTCAAGTAGGAGCTACTGTTTTCATGGTTTGGGTTGGTAAATGGTCCGATGGAACGCTGGCGCCGCCTATTCACTGACAACTATTTAAAACAGAATCACAGTTTGACGGGCATATTATAAAAGGTGCTGCCGGCAGACGAATATGAAAAGTAAACTTATATTTTTATTGCCGCATTCACCCTCTTAAATTGCCGTAATTACACCTTTTGCTTTTAATTGAACACATTTATATTTGAAACACAATTCTACTACACTGCGGAATATCTATTTAATTTCTATTGAAAGGAATATGACATGCAAAAGATAACTCCTTTTTTATGGTTTGATAAACATGCAGAAGATGCAGCTAAGTTTTATACTTCAGTTTTTAAGAAATCAAAAATTGGCAGCACAACCAAATACAGTGAGGCAGCTGCAAATGCAGCCGGAATGAAACCGGGCTCTGTAATGACAGCTTCATTTGAAATCGACGGTTACAATTTTACTGCAATAAACGGCGGTCCGGTTTTCAAGTTTACTCAAGCTCTTTCATTTTTTGTTCAATGTGAAACGGAAAATGAAATTGACGGGCTCTGGGCCAAGCTGTCGGAATACAGCCCTAAAATATATTGGCCTCTTAATGAATATCCTTTCAGCAAAAAATATGCTTGGGTCACCGATAAATTCGACTTATCATGGCAATTGAATTTTACTAATTCACCTCAAAAAATAGCTCCTTTTTTAATGTTTGACGGCAGACAATTAGGGAAAGCTGAAGAAGCTATGAACTTTTATACAAATGTTTTCCCTAATTCACATTTAGAAAATGTTGTTCATTACGGATCTGAGAATAAACAATGTGAGGGCTTAGTTGTTCACGGTGTATTTAAACTTTTAGGACAAGAATTTATTGCTATGGATAGCGGTATGCCGAATAATATAAATTTCAATGAGTCGCTTTCATTTGTTGTAAACTGTGAATCGCAGGAAGAGGTGGACTATTATTGGAATAAACTTTCCGCTGTTCCGGAATCCGAACAATGCGGATGGCTTAAAGATAAGTTCGGAGTTTCATGGCAGATTGTTCCTAGTACGCTTCCAAAACTTTTAAGTGATGTTAAAAAAAGTCAGAAGGTAATGGAACAGGTCCTGAAGATGAAAAAGTTGGATATAGCAAAACTTGAAAAAACTTATAACAGTTGATAATACATAATCCTATATTCCATACAATTTTAGAAGCTATTATCTAAATGAATGCATGAAACAATAAAAAGAATGCAATTATGAGTATACAAGAACAAATCAAAAAGTATATTGCTAACCAACCTGAATCGAAACGCAGCGACATGCAGATTCTGCACCGAATCATTCTGGAAATAATGCCAGGCTGTAAATTATGGTTCTTGGATGGCAAAAACAGTGAAAATAAAACTGTTTCGAATCCTAGTATAGGATATGGACTTCACGTCATAAAATATGCGGATGGAAAAACCAGAGAGTTTTATCAAATTGGTATCAGTGCAAACAAAACCGGAATCTCTGTTTATATTCTCGGTATTAAAGATAAGAAATACTTAGCTCGGACATATGGAGAAAAACTCGGCAAGGCAAGCGTGAGCGGTTATTGTATTAAATTCAAAACGCTGAATGATATAAATATTGATATACTTGAATCGGCAATACGAACCGGGCTTGAGGCATCGCATTGACTTAATATTACCAAGTAAAGAAATAAATGGTGACAAAAATCTTGAGTAAAGAAAACTGGAAAAATTCTTTTATTATAAAAAATAATTTTGCTGATGAAGTACAAAAATTAAAATTATAAACCTCTAAAAAGGAAAAATAAAATGAGAAAAATAATCGTCCAGGAATTCATAACCTTAGACGGTGTAATGCAAGCACCTGGCGGACCTGAAGAAGATACATCAAATAACTTTAAATATGGCGGCTGGGTTGCACCTTATTTTCAAGAAGCTGACGAAACGGCCGGTAAGTTCATGCAAAGGTGGATGGAATCTACAGACATTCTTTTAGGTCGAAAAACATTTGATCTTTTTGCTTCCTACTGGCCTGCACATGCAGACATGTGGCCGGGAATCAATGATGTCACAAAATATGTTATGAGTACTACTAAGAACAAATTAGAAATTGAAAAGTCTGATTGGAAAAACTCGGTTTTACTTACAAGTGTTGATGAAATGAAAAAGCTCAAGAATTCTGAAGGTGGTGATATCAAAATCCATGGCAGCGGCAACCTGAGCCAGACACTGTTCAAACATGATTTGGTAGATGAACTGTGTCTCATGACGTTCCCTGTAATGCTGGGTAATGGTAAACGTTTGTTCTGTGATAGTGCTAATCCGAGAGCCTTCACACTTACCGACAGTTTGATTACATCAAATGGTGTCATTTTTACCTATTACAAGCGAGCCGGAGAAGTTGAGACAGGTACTGTCGGAGCTTAATGCAATTGACTAAAGTTATTAAAAATTACTTTCGGAGGAATTAAATAATGTCAAAATTAAATAAGATCAAATTAAATACTTACGTTAACTATAAAGGAAACTGCAGAGAAGCTTTTCAGTTCTATGAAAAACATCTGGGCGGTAAAATAACTATGATATCTACCTTTAAAGATTTACCGGATAAATCTCAAATTCCGGGAGAGAACTGGGAAGGCAAAATACTTCACGCGCAAATTGAAATCGGCGATGGAATTTTAATGGGGGCAGATATTCCCGTTGCTGAACCAATGCGAAGTTCTTACATAACTTTAAGTGTTGCTGATGAAGGTGAAACAGAACGAATTTATAATTTACTTTCTGACGGCGGTCAGATATTTATGAAAATGGAAAAAACCTTTTTCGCATCAAAGTTTGCTATGCTGCGCGACAAATTCGGTACGAACTGGATGATCCTTTGCGAAAAATAAAATAGGAAATAGAAAGATTATTATAATCACTTAATTAGATTACTTATAGTTTTTGTAACCCATTGGTCGTAATCCTGATCTTTATCTCACTCTTAATCTATTGAAAGTAGAATAAGGTTAGGAACAAGAGTAGGATTAAGATCAAGAGTAAGATTAAGAATGATTTAAGTAAGGAATCCGCAAATGCGAAAAATAATTGTAGCTGAGTTTATTACAATTGATGGAGTCATCCAGGCACCCGGCGGAAAGGAAGAAGATACTGACGGCGGTTTTGTCCATGGCGGCTGGACGTGGCCCTACTGGCATGATGACATCGGCAAGCACTTCTTTCAAATGATGGAAAATGCCGATTCACTTCTGCTTGGACGAAAGACATGGCAAATTCACGGAGGTGCATTCGAACCGATGTCCGATAGCGATCCATTCGGTGCCACTATGAATGCAATACACAAATACGTAGTTTCCAAAACACTAAAATCAACGAAAGCCTGGCGCAATTCAACTTTGATTAGTAGTAATGTTGTAGATGAAGTGAGCCATTTAAAGCAGCAGCCGGGAAAAGATATTCTTATTGACGGAAGTAGTGCACTTGTTCACACACTGGCAGAAAACAATTTGGTGGATGAATATGCTTTGCATGTCTATCCGGTTGTGCTCGGAAGCGGTAAGCGATTATTTCCAGATGGTAAGTATTTGACGTTGAAACTTATTGAATCCCAGTCTCTGCCGACGGGAGTTATATATCAACATTATAAACAAGATAATTAATTTATAATTAAATCTAAAATAATATATAGGGAGTATTAACATGTCAAAAATGAATCCTGTTGTACATTTTGAAATGCCTGCAGAAAATCAAAAGCGCATGGCAGAATTTTATACAAACGTATTCGGCTGGAAAACTCAACAGCTTGGACCTGAAATGGGTAATTATATTGTTGTATCTACTTCAGAAACAGACGAAAAAACTATGCGTCCGAAAGAACCTGGAATGATTAACGGCGGATTTTACCAAAAAACGGAAGATATGTATTCAGCGCATCCTTCAGTAGTAATAGCTGTTGATGATATCAGACAATCAATGAAAAAAGTTTCGGATGCTGGAGGAAAAATATTAGGCGGTGATCCTAAGAAACCAGGTGAACCTGGTGATATTCCCGGAGTCGGGCTTTACTGTTCGATTTTAGATACGGAAGGCAATCGGGTAGGTATGCTGCAGCCGAAAGGAAATATGTAAAAATAAATTATTGGAAATTTAATATGAGAAAAATAGTCTTTTCGATTAACATGACATTAGACGGCTTTGCCGATCATAAAGCGGCTATTGCGGACAACGAATTGCACGATTTTTTCACTAATCTGCTGGACGATGCAGGTACAGTTTTGCTCGGCAGGAAAACTTATGAAATGATGGCAAGCTACTGGCCGTTTGCCGACCAGGATCCTAAAAGCACCAAAAGCGAGTTGAAGTTTGCGGATAAGTATAATAACATTTCCAAATTAGTGTTTTCTAAAACATTAAAAGATGTTAAATGGAATAATGCAGCCCTTGCTAAAAGCAACCTGATAGATGAAGTTCTTAAACTGAAAAATCAAAAAGGGAAAGCTGTTTTTGCGGGAAGTTTAAGTATTGCATCTGCACTCGCAGAAAAAAATCTTATAGATGAATATTGGCTCTTGATCCATCCAATTGTTTTAGGCAAGGGCAAACCGTTATTTGAGAATCTGAAAAGCAGAATAAATTTAAAGTTAATAGAAACAAAAACTCTCGGTTCCGGCGTTGTTGTACTGCATTATCAAAAAGGTCAAAGTAAATTTTTATGATACAAGCAAATAAAAAACCCAAAACTATTGATGATTATATCAGCAGGTTTCCCGAAGAACTACAGGAAAAGCTGGAAAAGATTAGGCAGACAATTAAGAAAGCAGCACCAAACGCTGAAGAGGTTATAAGTTATCAAATGCCGGCGTTTAAACAGAAAGGTATCTTAGTCTGGTTTGCTGCATTTAAAAACCATATAGGATTTTTCCCTAAGGTAAATGCAATTAAAAAATTTGAAAAAGAGTTAGCGAGATACGAAACTTCAAAGGGTACAATTAGATTTCAGCTAGATAAAAAAATTCCGTTAGGTTTAATTTTTAAAATCACCAAGTTTAGAGTAAAAGAAGAGTTGGGGAAAAAATATAAAAAATAAAAATTTCCTTTTGAAAGTTAATCTACGATAATTTATCTTTAACCTTAAATGTGATTGAAGTAAAATCTAAAAGGAGAAATGAAAATGAAATATACCCGGCGAAAGTTTATTAAAACTTTGGGAGCAGGGTCTGCAATATTAATGCTGCCCTCTATTCCAGCATTTTCTAAATCCTTGTCAATTGGTAATAAAAAACTCGGTGTTGCATTGGTTGGACTTGGAAATTATTCTACACATGAACTTGCACCTGCATTGCAGGAAACTTCTCTTTGTTATTTAAGCGGCATTGTTACCGGTCACCCGGCAAAGGCGGAAAGATGGAAGCAAGAGTACAATATTCCCGATAAAAACATTTATAATTATGAAAACTTCGATAAAATAGCCGATAATGATTCTATTGATGTTGTTTATGTCGTACTTCCAAATTCTATGCATCACGAATATACAATCCGGGCAGCAAAAGCCGGAAAGCATGTGTTTTGCGAAAAGCCAATGGCAGTTTCAGTTAAAGAATGTGATGAGATGATAGCGGCATGCAAAAAAGCAGGAGTAAGGCTTTTTGTCGGATACCGTCTGCATACAGATCCATATCATAAAGCGGCAATGAAATTCAGAACAGACGGCAGCAGCGGAATATTGTATGTACAATCCGAATTTGGATTTAAGATCGGAGATCCTACCCAATGGAGGTTAAAAAAATCTCTTGCAGGAGGCGGAGCCATGATGGATCTTGGGATTTATGCTATTCAATCTGCAAGATATTCTATTGGAGAAGAACCGTTTTCGGTAACGGCTCAAGAGTTTAAAACAGATTATAAAAAATTTGCTGAAGTAGATGAAATAATTACCTGGCAAATGCAATTCCCGGGCGGGCACCTTTCAAATTCCTATACTTCCTATTCAACTCCGGCCGATAATCTTTATATAAGTACAGAAAACAGATGGTTCAATCTTTTGCCTGCCTATATTTATAGCGGTATCAAAGGAATGACAAATACTGGGGAACTGTATTTCCCGCCGATAAATCAGCAAGCTGTTCAGATGGATACTTTTTCTAAATGTATTTTAGATGAAACCGAATCCGATGCAAGCGGAGAGGAGGGACGTAAAGATCTTAAGGTTATTGAAGCGATCTACAAATCAATTGAAAGTAAAACTCAAGTAAAGATATAATGTTCAAAAAAGAAATTATTAAAATAAATTCTAACAAATAGGTGATAACGGAATTAAAATTCTTGATTGGATATTAAAATTAAAGCTTTGCAATTTTTAAAATTGTATTCCAATTTCTCGTGGTTATATTTTTACCGTATATTTTTTCAAGAGTGTTCATTGCTTCAGGCGTTTTTGAAATAGATAAATCAAGTACGCTGAAAATTGTTCTATCAAAATATGATATAATCTTAAATGATTTGTCGGGCGAAAT
>JBJKQE010000208.1:0-11746 GCA_046705645.1 Ignavibacteriaceae bacterium
TGTTGGTTGTTCTTATAGATTTAATTGAAGAAAATTTTGTCCTCAACAGTTTAGTTAAGTCTTCAGGATTTTCAGCTCTTACTTTTACCAGATAACTATCTTCACCTGCAACAATATGTACTTCCTGAACTTCGGGAATTTTTGAAATTTCTTTGGCTATCTTTTGATCCACAACAGGACCGTTTGCCTTTACCTGGATAAAAGCAAGAAGTCCGCGCTTAACTTCTTCAGGATTTATTTGTGCTGTGTATTTAGTAATTATCTTTTTATTTTCCAGTCTTCTAATTCTTTCTAAAACTGCAGAGGGTGCCATATTTATTTGTCTGGCGATCTCTGCATTTGTTATCCTGGAGTTTTCCTGAAGAATATTCAGTATTTTAGCATCAATTTCGTTCATTATTCGTTAATTTATTAATATTACAATGATTATTCGTAATATTAAGAATTAAAAGAATATATGTCAAGAAGCTTTTTTAATAAAACTGTGATTAATGTTATATAATTCGAAAAGAAATTGATAAGGATTATATGAAGGAACTATTCTTTTTTACGAGATTATTTTATGCTATCTAGGAGAAGAAAATCATTTTCTTTAATAACGGAATTAGTTTGAAGATTTTTATTTTCATATTTGCAAATTTTTAGAAGCGGACAATTAATACAATTTGGACTGGTTGGCTTACAAATTTCCCTCCCTAATCTAATTAAATTAGTATGAAATGAATGCGCAATATTGTCCGGCAGACTTGAATTAATAATTTCGAAAGTTTTATCCGGAGTATTTGTTTTTACAAGTCCGATTCTATTCGTCGTTCGATGAACATGAGTATCAACCGGGCAGACATTCCTTCTTAATGAAAATAACAGCACACAGCTTGCAGTTTTTGTACCTATTCCCTCGTATTTGGTTAATTCGGAAAGGATTTCATTATTATTTAACTTTTTTAATTTAGTTAAGCTTATCTTGCCGTCCTTTTTTAACACAGAAGACAGAAATTTTTTTATTGAATTAGATTTCTGTTTTCCTAACCCGGCGACTCTAATATATTTTTCTATGGTAACTCGCGGAAGGTTTGCTATTTCTTCCCAACTCTTGAAGCTGTCTTTTAAATTATTGAATGCTTTATACGAATTTTTATCGTTTGTATTTTGAGATAGAATTGTGGCGATCAAAAGATCGACTGGATTAGGCGGAATTTTAGACCTTGCCGGTATTCCGTATCTATCAATTAACAATTGATTAACTAAATTTATTTTAGACTTCATTGGTACTAATAAAAAAAAGAGGAGCTAATAGCTCCTCAGTTAAAATTCATATTTCTTCTTTTTTAGAGCTGCAGACCTAAATCGATGAATTGAACACTATTTAATCTTCCGTAATTTGTCCATCCATAGTTAAACAATACAGTAAATTGATCACTAAACTTATAATTAATTCCGCCTCCTAAAGACAATCCGCCTTCACTATTGGACATAAAAAGGTTCCTGTAACCTGCACGGATAAAGAATGTTTCATTATATGCTAATTCCAATCCGTTGTTCAAATATTCGGTATTATCATTCGGATGGTTTGCATCAATATCCCCGGTTAGGCGAATATACCTTGATTTAATAAGGTTCATAGATAAACCGATTCTAAATATTAATGGTAGATCAAAACTATCCATTGAATATTGAGAAAGAATATTATTTGGTCCGGAATTTATGCTATTATTTGGATCGGAATTAAATTGAATATCTCTTCCGCTTAATTGCATTTTGGATCCGAAATTTGAAATACTCGCACCGATTATTAAATCATTAAAAGGAGTTATATAATAAGTCCCGACATCAATAGCAAACCCGCTGGCGCTTTCATTCCAAATTGATTCACGAATATATTTTGCTTGAAATCCAATTGAAAATCGATCTGTAAGTTCCCGAGCAAAACCAACACCGATTGCAATTGAACTTGCATTCCAATATTCTCCGTTGCCATCCGGGTAAGCGAAAGTTCTTACTTTATCATCCGGCACTCCGAGAGATGTAAGATCAGCAAATAAGACACCGAGATCTTGAATTTTAATTGATGCGGCAGCAAAATCATAAGTTATACCAGCCAGCCAATTTGCATGATTAAATGTTACAAGTGCATTCCCATCTGCATTTGCAAGACCGGCAGGATTATAATATACGGCATAAATATCGTTGCTCAATCCGGCATATGCACCTCCCATACCCACAGCACGTGCACCAGCTCCAATCTTAAGGAATTGCCCTGCTGTAGTTCCCGGTGTTTGCGCATTCAATATATTCGAAAAGAGAACGATGATTGCTATGATTATGTTATAAAGTAAAATTTTTTTCATAATTTCTACATCCTATATATTGATGATTCTAAAAATCCTCCGTTTTCCGAAAGGAAAACGGAGAGGATCAATAGATTATTTTATTATTCCGAATCTGCCGATTTTTGTACCTACTCCAGGTGCATCAACCTGGAAGATATATACTCCATATGCAATTCTATTACCACTGGCATTCAGTAAATTCCAACCAGCTATACTTGTATTATCATCTTTCTCAATTGTCTGAACTAATTCTCCCGTAATGGTATAAATCCTAATTGTACACTTTTTTGGAAGATTTCTAAATTGTATTTGCTTTTCTCCTCGTGCATCCGAAAATAAACTCGGATTTTCCGAATTGCTGTACGCTACATACGGATTTGGAACGACATAAATATTTCCTAAATCTGCAGTAGCAGTTTGAGCTTCAAACTGTATCGGTATGGTATGAAGGACATACTTATCACCAGCTTGAAAAGGTTTCAAGGTTTTCACCGAAAACACATCGCCCGCTTTCGGATAAATCGGTGCAGCAGAAGTGGGTAAAGTGAAATCAACTTCATAACTTGTCATAGCACCTGTTGCATTCTGTGGTCGTAATATTATCGGTTCCGTTACTTGCCATCTTGATAAATTAGGGACAGCCGATTTTAGATAAATTAAAAATGGCGCAGGTTCATTTGTTGTTACATTTACAACAGTAAACGGACAGATAATTTTTATACTGCCTAAGCTTGTTATGGCTGTATCACCGGGATGGAGCCATTGGCCGGAATCAGTAGTGTCAAATCCCGTCCATCTAATTTCCCAATCGGCACGATATTGAACTTTCGGATTTCCGGCAACCGGTGGGAATGTTAAGTTGTATTTAAAATTTGCTTGACTATTATTTATAAATCCCGAATTTGTAGTATCCAATTCTAATTCATCGTTCTTAACAAAAAGACGAATTCCGTCGAAGCTGTCATTTGCATCTTCACCATGAATATTAGTGCTTTTATAAACAGGATAATACCTATATTTCGCAGTATATTTTTCACCAACCGGGAGTGAATTTTTACTTGCTCCTCTAATTCTGCCAAACTGCGAATTCAAAACATATTTTGATGCATCTACTAAATTATTACCTGAATCATATAGTTGGAAACTAGATGCTTCAATATTTCCACGGCTTAGAGCAACAAATACGGTATCATTAGAAATTACCGATTCGGAAATTCCCGTAGAATCCAATACACTATACATATTGGTATCTGCAAAGGCTATGGTATATAATTTATCTCCTACCGTAAGATTGTTTAGAACTTCTGCCTTTACTTCCCCGGTAGAATTACCCACAACTTCCTGAGGTACACCATCGGTACCGGCTTGCGCATCCTTTGTGCCTGAAGCTAATGGGCCGGGAGTAGCTTCTGCAGTATTAATATCAAAAGTAAGCTTTCCGGTAATAGGATTTTTTGATATTATGGACTGACATTCAGTAGGTGGAATACTATATAAGGCTGAACCTTTATCGTATGATACAAGAGCGTAGTAGTATGTAATTCCGTTTTGTACTGTAGAATCTACAAATTGATGAACTAAACCGGTATTACTGCCTAAATAGTATTGAACTCCGGCACTGTAATCGATTGGAGAAAAACCGGAAACGGAATCTACTAAATCCCACTGAGCTCTTTTACTCGTATTAGGATCAAACAGAGCTTGTCCAATTGTGGCTGAACCATAACCATTGGTTATAGTTTTAACATCACTAAAAGTGTAATCTCTGCTCCTGTAAAGTTTATAACCTTCAAAGTCATATGTTTGCGTAAAAGGATCAAATGATTTTTCTGCTTTAGTATCCCAATATAATGTTACTCTGCCGTTACCCGGAACTGCTGTTAGAGTAGGTTTATCAGGAGCTTTATAAAATCTATAGGAAGCAATTAAAATCTTTTGTGAAGTTTCAGCGTTAAAAATCAATCCATCAAGATTATCAGCAAATAAAATAGCCATTGAAAATCTCTGTGTTTGAAATTGCTCCAGATTCATTGGACCCGTATCAAAATTGAATATATTATCGCCTGGTGTAGATAATAAGGTTTGGTTTGGATTTATACTATCGGATGATGCCCATTCCCACATTAAAGTGTAATTTTTAGGTACATTAGGTAATGAATTAGTATACTGAGCCGCATGAAAAGCAGTTAGTCCCAGTTGATCTGATTCCATAACATCTCTCTCACCGAAATCTGGTTCGGAACCGGCCCACAAATAACCTGGTAATCTTTCATCAGAAATAGGTTCGCCTGCATCATATTTACCATTGCCGTTCACATCTTTATACCAAGCCTGTGAAGGTTTTCCATCTCCTTCACCATAATCTGGGCCAGGATAATTTGGAGAGTTGGGACCAATTCCATCAATACCGACATCATCATGGGTCGGATCCCAATTACCATTTTCATCACCAGACCATCTCGGTTTTGGGGCACCATAAATAGCAGTATATTTAGCAACATCATAAATACCAGTATTCAGGGGAACATTAACACCATCAATGTATGTCCCTGCAGAGTTATAAGGACTTTCATCTATTATTCCATCATCGTCATTATCTTTTCCATCTGTAGAGTTAGTTGGAGATTCCAAAAATTTCCAGCCGAAATAGCCCGGAACTATACCGCCCATTCCTTTAAAGTCACTGTCCCATGCATAGACCATACTTCTTGCTCTTTGGTCATATTTTTCTGCAAGAGGACCGCTTGGAGGGACGAAAAAAGCTAAATCATCATTATAATCTGCATACCCACCAATGTGAGGATCTCCATGCATACCAAAATATAGTTTTGGTAAATCTTTATCGCTTACATTTGTTATTGCATATACTGCAAAAAGAATATCATTTGCCTGTGCATTAGCAAACTGAAAAATTCTCACTTCACAGTCTAAACCCATACCTCTTTTTGTTGAATCATTTAAAAAAGGATAATAAGCAAACTGCTGGTTAGTATAATCATCCATAACATAGAAAGCTTCTTCATCTGGCGAAGTTGCTTGATCGCCTAAAAAAGCTGGCCATAAATATTTACCTAAAGCTGCATTATACCATTGTTGGGGCCATGTAGGCGGCCTCCCATTAAAGTAATCATCAGACGGAGTGTAGTATGCAATTGTATCCTGACCCGGAGCGGAATAACCGTCTTTAGGCAGCCAGCCCCATTTCTGTGTTCCATCAGGGCTATATGTTCCCTGACTAGGAAGGACATGAGAATTGTCATCAACATAAAAAGTATCTACCTTTCCATTAGCATATGTTGTAGTAACTTCACCTAATGCTAAAGGTCCGAATTCAAATCCGTATCCCAATCCTTTCCAAACTAGATCAGCAATGTTAGATAAATAATTCGGTTTGCATATCGAACCGTAATTGAAAATAACGGTTGTAATTGCATTACCATTCATTATTAATTGCTTAATATTATTTTGATCCCCCTTGGTCTTGGTAATTTTATTATCTTTATATAGATCACCCCAAATCCTTTCCATATCCTGTTGTGTCAGCCCTTTAATATTTATAGTATCTCTTGGATCAGTTTGTGAAAAACCTAACCGAGAGAGAAATAAAATCATTATAAAAAACAAGATGAACGTTTTATTCATTATATGTTTCCTTTAAACTTTTCTTAATTAAACAGAACTGAAAATCCCAAACGTACTTCGCGAGGAGTACTTACATTTTCCGGTCTCTGTGAATAATAATTATTGATTTGCTGGATACCAAACAATCCAGGGTCGCCATTATTTATTCTTCTAACAATATCGCTAAATTGAGAATAGTTTGTAGTTTGTTCAACCGCAGATAAGGCTCTTCCGGAACTTTGATATACAGATAACTCGTTTTGAGTATCAAAGAGATTCATAACTTGAAGGAATAAGGAATAATTAATATTGCCGATTTTAAAATATTTCTCAAACTTCAAATCCACATTCCATTGAGTAAGCTGATTGCCGGAATTTTGCGTATAAGTTACGTTCGTAAAGCTCGCCGGTAAAGACGGTGTGTACGGAGTTCCGGTTTGAAAATTAAATATTAATCCCAAACTCCAATCATTTGGTTGGTTTAGAGCGACAGTTCCGTTTATTACATGAGAGCGATCGAAACTAAGGGGGACAAGATACATTTCCGATCTCTGCCCGGATTGTTCGCTAAAAAACATTTCACTTGACGGCTGTGTTCGATTTCCTTCTGCAATCGAAAAAGTATAATCTAAACTTGCAGAGAAAATATCACCCGGTGAAGATCTTTTTAAGAATGAAAGTGTAACTCCTCTTACATTTGAATATGCAAGATTTGTCAATACATTATATTGCCTTCCGGTAGTAGTATAAATTGATTCGGTGTAAATATAATTTGTTACATCCTTATAGAAACCGGTCAAATCAAACTTGAAGTTATCCGTTAAAGCCTGCTGCAAACCAATTTCATATTGTACGGATTTTTGAGGTAAAACATTGGGATTGCCAAAGGTAGGAGTTGAACCGAAATTTACAACATAATATTGATTATTATTGTACAAACTTGATAAAGAACCATTCTGGTAAAAATGTCCATATGAAAATCTGATTATTCCCCTATCTGTAATAGGATAGGAAACACTTATCCTTGGAGCCAGAGTTTGCTTAATTGTTGAACGAATATTATAAGCAGTAATATATCCGGCTAAGGAATCAATCAGGTTTTGGGAAATATTGGGATTGTATGATGCATCTGGATTAAAAAGCTCATACCTTAAGCCTAAATTTAGAATAAGTGTCGATGCCAATTCAATTTTATCTTGAATATACGCAGCAAACTGAGACGGCTTTTGATTGAAATTTGAATACAGCGCCGGGTTGCCGTAAGGAACTTCCCGCACTATGTTAAGCGAATCATAAAGAAGACCTTGATTGGTTATTGCACCCAAGGAACCATTAGCTTGGGGGATGCCAATTTGCACATAATAATCTTCATATGTTAAATGATACATACGATATTCAAATCCGGCTTTAAATTCATGAGAAGAAAATAACTGAGCATCGATATCGCCTTTAATACCTAAAGTAGTTGTAGTTCTATTTTCTCTATAATTATCCGTACCGCCTGCTAAAAATACAGTGTTGCTTATAGGAAGTTGATACAAATCGGGTAAATATCTAGGATCGGTTGCATTTTTATAAAGATAATATTGATATTGATTTTTTGAATAAGAAGCTTTTAATGTATAAAACATTTTATCGCTTACCGTATGAGTTAAACCTAATGTTTGAACCAGTCCGTTGGAATATTCTGTCCCTACACCGTCAGGATTATATTTATAATCTAAAACAAAATTTGTACTAGATCCTGCTTCATCTAATGAAGTTGGTTTATCCTGGCCTTGACTATAAACAGCTTCATATTTTAATTTTATTTGTGGAGAAATTCTATAGCTGATATTTCCCTGGAAGTTATAACTGGATGATGGATTCATAGAAATATATTTGCCGTCACCGGTAGGTTTACCATTTGTATTAGAAGAATATGGATTAAAGAAATACGGATCGGTAGATTTTGTATACTTACCGCCGCTTGTTCTTAAACTATCCGAACTATTAAAACTATCAGGTGTTAAATAAGAATCTGTCGGGTTATAAAGTCTCTGGCCGTACAAATATCCTTTGCTATTTACATATACCCCGGAAAGGAAAAAGCGGATGTCGTTGTCAAAAGGCATCGGACCGCCTAATGTTCCTTCCATCCTAGAGTCATTTAATGGATCTACATTAAGTATATTGCGCGAATACAAAGCTGATCTATTAGTCCAATTGTCACCGGTATAACCGCGTAAACTAAATGAATAATTACTTCCCCCCTCTTTGGTAATATAATTTACAACTCCGCTTAAAGCGCCACCATATTCGGCACTGAATGTTCCTGTTGAAACCGATACTTCCTGCACAGCATTTGTGGCCATGCCGATTGCACTATGATTACCAAACGGATCGTTAACCGATACACCATTTAAAGTATATGCAATTTCGTTACCATAACCTCCCCGTACGTGTAATTGACCATCATTGCCTTGCACAACTCCGGCCTGGAGCGCGATAACCTGGGAAATTTCATCAACTGGTAATTCCTGAATAGTCGCTTGTGTAATTGCAACTGTGGGATTTGTTAAATCCTGACGTACAAGTGGGTTTCTTTCTCCAGTTATTACAACAGCGGATAAATTAATTGTTCCGGCAGATAATTGAAAATTCAACCGCGTTGTAAAGTCAACATTAACTGTAACATTTTCAACTGTAACTTTTTGATAACCTACTACCGATGCGGTAACGCTATACGTTCCCGGAGCCACGTCAAGGATTGTATAATTACCTTCGTCATCAGCGGCTGCTCCTTTAGTTGTTCCGTTTACAAAAATATTTGCAAATGGAATAGCTTTCCCGGTTTGTTTATCCATTATCTTACCGGAAATTTTTCCGGATGTTTGAGGAAAGACTAAAGTAGAAGTAAGAGTTATTGTTAAAAGTGAAAAAAATAGTAATCGAAATTTAACCATTAACTACCTCTTTATTTAATTTCAATTTTGATATGGTTAAAAAGCTACCCCCTACCATATGTAACCTAAATTTGAAAACGAATATAATATCTATGATATTGTTTGTCAATTAAATATTCGAATAATTAAAGATTATACTTGCAATTAATTGTATATATTTTACTTAGACATTTATTTTTTATTAGTTTAGCGATCATAATTATATGTTCAAAAATTGTAACAGTTTTTTACAAATAAAATGTTATTGCAGCTTCAATATTTCATGAAGTATATGGAAAAGAAATATTTTATTTTTAATTTAAAATTCTATCAAATCATTTGGAGTTAATAGTTTAATATGGAGGTAAAATGCCTACTCTTATGGTAAGCGTTTCAGGAATTAGGGGAATTATTGGCAACGGTCTAGACCCTAACACACTTGTAAAATATACATCTGCGTATGCAGACTTTATTGGAGAAGGTAAAGTAGTCATTGGGCGTGATGCAAGAATTTCCGGGGACATGGTACAATTTATTGTTATCGGAACTTTACTCGCTAAGGGATTGGATGTTATTGAAATAGGAATCTGTCCAACACCTACGGTTCAGTATACCGTAAAAACATTGACTGCTCAAGGAGGCATTGCGATCTCGGCAAGCCATAATCCTAATCAATGGAACGCTTTAAAATTATTAAACAGTACCGGCCAATTTATGACGCCGGAACAAAATTTTGAAATGCTTAATCTACTTGATAAAACAACTGAACATTTTGTAGACTGGGATAAATTGGGAAAGTTAACCATTTATAAGGAAGGATTAAAAAAACATGTTGAAGATGTTCTTAATTTAAAAAATATAAATTTAAATGAAATACGAAAAAGGAAATTTAAAGTATTAGTAGATTGTGTAAACGGTGCAGGAGTTTATGTAATTCCAGATTTACTAAGAAGCTTCGGATGCGAGGTAGTTGAGATGAATTGTGAGCGTACCGGAATATTTCCCCGGCTGCCTGAACCTTTACCTGAAAATTTAACTGCAACTATGCGAGCAGTTTCAGAATCAAAAGCAGACCTTGGTGTTGTGGTTGATCCTGATGTAGACCGTCTTGTCTTAATTACTGATGAAGGCGAACCATTTAGTGAAGAAAACACAATCACTCAAGCAGTTAAATTTATTCTCTCCAAAGAGAAAGGAAACGTAGTTGTAAATTTATCAACTACTCGTGCCGTAGATGATGTAGCTTCGGAATTCGGACAACGAGTATTTCGTTCTCCGGTTGGCGAAGCTAATGTTGTAAAAAAAATGAAAGAAGTTAACGCAATTATCGGCGGAGAAGGAAGCGGCGGTGTAATTTATCCGGAACTTCACTACGGCAGAGATGCTCTTGTAGGAATTGCAATTACACTTCAGCATCTGCTTGAATTCGGAGGAACATTATCTCAATTAAAAAATTCCCTGCCTTCATATTCTATTGCTAAGAAAAAAATTCAGCTTGGTAATGTAAAACCGGACGATGTAATTAATCACCTGATTGAGAAATATAAGGATGAAAAAATCAATACAGATGATGGGCTAAGAATTGACTTTAAAGATCATTGGGTGCATCTAAGAAAATCCAATACAGAGCCGATTTTAAGAATAATTACGGAAGCTAAAGAGCAAAAGAAGACGGAAGATCTGTGCAATAAATATTTTGATGAAATAAAAACTTTAATTTAGATTTAAAGTAATTTACTTCTTTTTTGTATATAACTAAATAATGCTTTATCGTAAGGAGTGGATGTTTCAATGAGGTTATATTCAATATGCGAATTTAAACATTCGGTTTTTATTTTATTTATAAAATTCTCCATGGCTTCTTTGTAAGCTTTTTGAATTTGATACGGCTGGGTGGTCATTTCATCTTCCGTTTCAAGATCTTTAAAAATTGCATCGCTTCCGAATGAAAAATTTCTCTCCAGCGGATCTATAATTTGAAATACAATAACCTCATTCTTCTGATATCTAAAATGCTTTAAAGCCGAGAGAATTGAAGTAATATCGTCAAAAAAATCGGAAACAATAATTACCAGCCCTCTCCTTTTTATCTTTTCCGCTATTAAGTTTAAACATGAAGCCGTATTAGTTTTATCTGAAGCTGATAATTCCGCCAGATGCTTTAAGAGTTCCTGTAAATACGGCTTGCTAACTTTGGGCGGGAAGTATTTATTAATTTTATCCGAGTATAAAGTTAGTCCTACTGCATCTTGCTGTCTAATCATTAAATAGCTTAAACCGGCTACAAGTGTTGTTGCATATTCTAATTTCGAAATGTTTCCGTCGGAGGCAAACAACATAGATCTGCTTGTATCTAATAAGATATAACTTTTTAAATTTGTTTCTTCTTCATACTGTTTTATATAAAATTTTTCCGTTTTACCGTATACTTTCCAATCAATATCTTTAAGAGCATCGCCCTGCATATAAGGTCTATGCTCAGTAAATTCCACACTAAATCCGTGGTAAGGACTTTTATGCAAACCAACCATAAAGCCTTCCACAACAAGTCTGGCTCTTAATTCAAGGGAATTTAACTTTGATATTATTGCCGGATTTAAATACTTTTTATAATCAACGTATGTTTGAGACATCAGCCTTTATGTGATTTTTTTTTTGCAATATCTCTTCCGGAGTCAAACCCATATTATCCAATTCTTCCTTTGCAGAACTTGCTAATTCGTTATTAGGAAATTTCTGAAGGAATAAAGTGAACGATGCTGTTGCCTCATCATAGGATTTTAGGTCATTTGCTTGAATGAAACCCGACATGAAGAGTGCTTTAGGGGCTAATTTACTTTGAGGATATTTATCAAATATACTCCTAAACAA